>JAJAPY010000012.1 GCA_020523885.1 Candidatus Liberimonas magnetica
TCTGGTTTGTTTTCTTGATTTGTATGTGTTCATTAACACCTATTTTTACGTCAATATGTATCTTTTGTCATATTTTCGCGCTGCGGGATGCTAATTTATAGCTACTTCAATACTGCTTATAAACATCCTATTTATAAATTGTGCCTGGATTGACAAATGTGACTTATTTAAAATCAATAAAACAAACAAAACATTCATCGAAGCTGCATTTTTATCCAATTATAATAGCGTTCTGTCCGAATTAAAATATCATTTGCTTCTTTTTCTCTAAAAGATCTATCCTCATATTCAACGATATTTTTCATAGCTATAATCTGAGTTAAGGTATTTGCGTACTTTTTGGTTTCTTCAAAATCTATCTGATCAACAAGAAGATGAATAAGGTCTCTATGGTCCTGACTTGAACACCTTATACCTTTCTTGCGAACCAAAAGGCAATCAGTTATCGAAATAGCGCAATGAACTGCTTCCAACCCGACTGAATGCCAGTTCTTGTTTGAATACGATTGAAGCATTGCACTGTAAAAATCATTAGCCTTATCTAAATATACCGTATACTTCGATTTCTCTATATTTTTGAAAGAAACATGTTTGGCATTCATATTGTTATTATCTCACCGGGTGTTTTACCGTAAACAGTTTTGCCAGATTTAATTATATTACTTATCAGTTTATCGCCTTTTTTAGCCTTTTTTATAAACTCATTTATAGTTAAAATATAAGGAGATAATGTGTTGCCGAAATGTTCCATAAAATAAGTGTTTTCTCCGCTGGCAATATCAATAATTTTATCTTTTGCCGCAATATTTTTTATGATTACTAAAACATCTATATCACTTTTAGGTTTTTCATTTTCCGAAGCCAGGCTGCCAAAAAGTATTATTGAAAGAATTTCATTTTTCAAGTTACCTAATGATTGGAGCAAAACAACCCCGATATCTTTTGTTAACTCAACAATACTTTCTTTTTCTGATTTAAATAATGGAATTAGAGTGTTTTTTACAAAATAATGCTCTTTGTTTAAAACAAATAAATGCATACTCCCTGTCTTTTTTACTTTAACTATGCCGTGCGCACAAAATTCCCTTAGCACTTTATGACATTGCCAATGGTTTATATCTGCGGCAGCAGCAATCTCTCTTCCGCTTTGCTGGCCGCTATTGAACGCCAGGTGGCGCAATATTTTAACCTTTACCTTTTGGCCCAACAAACTGTCAAGTACATTCTTGTATTCCATAACACCCTGTCTATTATTAAAGACATTTGTCTGCTATTGTAGACATTATAGCATTTTATAGCAAAAAGTCAATACACCTGTCATGATTTTCTATTTTCTTAGTGTGAATTCCGGGGACACAATACTTAATTACCCCATTTTACGTCATAATGTATCTTTATTACAATTTAGTGGCATTTATACTTAATGTAGATATTGACGAAATCTTATCAATCCTTATCTTAATAACGAGGCTGTTGCTGAACTCCTAAAGTGTCATTGCGAGGAGTCAAAAGACGACGTGGCAATCTACTTTACGACAATAATATATTTTTGAGATTGCTTCGCTAACGCTCGCAATGACAGAAAACAGAGTTCGGCAACAGCCTCTAACTTAAGACCGTCCCCTATCCCTGCGTTTTTAAGATTTATATCAATAGACAAGACAAGTATACCTATTTAAAAATACCTTTTCAAACAAGACACAAGCTTGGCCCGGTATTGTTATGAAACTTTTTCTGATCTTATTTTGTCTAAATGGCGTAAGAGATAAAACCCAAAAATGGGTAAATAATAATGAGAAGTTAACAATTTAGAAGGGTTCAGTGAAGAAAGGCTCGCGAAGCGAGACTTTTTGAACGCCGAAGGGAAACTTAGTTTCCCTCGGGGAGCGTTCCGGCGATAAAATTCCCGATCGAGCCGGAACAATCCTGAGAGAAGCGAAGGTAAGTCCCGCACAAGGCGGGACGCGACATAAAGGAGGAATAAACCATGAGAAGATTAGTAGCTATGGTGCTTGCCTGTGTTTTTGCTTTGCAGGTGTACGGATTGTCGTATGCAATGGATTGCGGGGAAGGCTGCAAGCATTGCCAGAAAAAGGTGGAAAAATCAATGGATAAACACCTTGCAAAAATGACAAAGGAGTTGAGCCTCACGCCAGAACAAAAAGAAAAGGTTGGAGCTATACTGAAAGAAAAGAGCGATAAGATCAAAGCTGAAATGCAAAAAATGTGCGATGCCAAAAAAGCTATCAAGGATGAATCCTACCAGAAGATAAAAGAGGTGTTAACCCCGGAACAGGTGCAGAAATTTGACGAGATGAAACAAAAACGCGAAGAAAAGATGAAAAAGAAAATGAAAAAATGCGAGGAGGATAAGAGCAAAGATGCGGTTGTAAAATAAAAAAAATAAAATAGGACGGCCTTCGTTAACGTGAACTAACAAAAGGCCGTCCTTTTTTATTAATATTTTTTAATTCTTTATAGTAATTATGCTTTGACGGAGTTTAATCACCGCAATCAAGGGAATGCTGTTTTTCTGGCAGCCCCTATTTTACCTGCTCAAACTTGGATACAGGCGCATGGCATATTGCGCATTCTGCAAAATTCAGGTTGTCTGTCAGGTTGCCGCATACAGTGCATACATAAAACCCTTTGGAAGCTTTTTTCCAGGCTTTAAGGTTTTTGAGGGATTGCTCAAACATCATCTTATGGTTTTTTTCAACTCCCATTGCAGAACCGAAAGATATCGCGGCCATCTTTACATTATCCGCTTTTGCCTGTTCTAAGAATTTAGGATACATAGCGTCTGATTCGTAGCTTTCGCCTTTTAAGGCATCTTCAAGGTTTTCTTTTGTGGTTTTTATTTCAGGCAATTTAACCTCTGCCTTTGGCATGCCTCCGAGCTCGACAATAGCTTTTGAATGCAGGCCAGCGTGTATCTCTTCGGATCGGGCAGCAGCTCTAAAAAGCTGTGCTGCCTTTTTGTACCCTTCTTCGTCCGCTTTTTTTGCATAAGCCAGGTACTTTGCTTTAGCGTTTGACTCGCCGTTATAAGCCGTCATAAGGTTGGCCAATGTAGCGGACGGCTGGGGGGTGGCAACTGCGGTAAGTTCTTTTTTTGTATCCGGTGCTGCTATCTGATCCTCGGCATTAATTGAGATCGAAATGCCGGCAAGTACTGTGCAAATTCCTAAAACATACAACACCGAACTTTTGCTGATTTGCTTCATATACCCTCCTTTGTTTATTGAGCCTTATGGCTAATAGGATCGTTTGTTATAATTCTATCTTATTAATGCAGGCTAAAACAATAGCTCATCTCCTGAATAAACTGACTTTATTCTATCTTGCTCTTTAATTTTAAAAAATAATTTGTATAATCGTTGCGGAAGAACATTGGTTATGACCCGTGTACGAAACTAGAATATCAGGGGGGCCTAAAATGAAAACTATACCGTTAATGTTTGCAGTGATCTTTGCAGCAGCAGTTTCTCTTTTTGCAGATATAATTTACCTTAACGATGGGCAGATATTTGGCGGCTGTTTCGCAGGAATGACAGAAAATGTCATTCCAAATCAACGGCCGGTCAACGATCTATAAATATTGTTAAAATCTTTGACAGTTTCATTCATGGATTTCAGAAGTATCGGTTCATAATCATTACTTAAAAGCAAGAGCTCTTTAATTTTAGCTATCATTTCTTTTTTATCGGTACAAATGCAGATCTTTTTATTTGGCGGCGTATGGCCCACATTAAAACAGACAACGTGAAGGCCGCAGTAAAGGGCTTCCATAAAAACGTACCCCTGGCCCTCGTATATTGAAGTATGCAAAAATACCTTGCTTTGCTGCATGTATTTGAAGACTTCTCTACGCGGTAAGGAGCCGGTTAACGTTACATTGCTGTGTAAACCGAGGCCATCGATCTTTTGTTCGAGATATTCCTTTTCTACGCCGTCACCAATCAATACTGCTTTTAATTCCGGAAATTCCTTTGCCAGGACGCTGATTATTTCTAAAAAAAGACTGTAATTTTTCACCGGTATTAATGAACCGGCGCCGAGTACATCTATTTCCCGTTTTGTGTTGCGGTCGTTTATGGGTACCTGTTCCCGGTCCAGCCCGAAAGGGATGACGGTATTTACATTTTTACCCGTAGCTTCACGAAAGAATCTGGATGCATTAGCGGAAGGAGTAGTGACTGTAAGCCGGGAATACTTCAGGAGTCTTAAATAATGGTTTCCAGGTTTTGCATCCTGCCCCATTATACTGGCCACTTGAGGTATATTGAATATAAATGACAGTATTTGCCCGATAAAACTGCATTCACCGAGCCAGAAACTGTGGATTATCCTGAAATTACCGGCTGAATGAAGCCTCGTGAAAAAGTAAATAACTTTAAGCCAGTCAAATAATCTAAGAAGCTTTCTATTCTTCCTTCCCATGGAATAGACTTCAATACCGTTCCATTTATAAGCACGTTTATTAAATGGATATTGAAAGGAAATAATGGTTATTTTCGAATCGGGAAATTGTTTTGCATAATACAGCACATAATTTTGTAATGCCGGAATACAGGCCGTATCATCCTCATTTTGCGGAAATCCGGGAACCAGGAACACGATGTTATTCTTTGGGTTCATAGTATCAACACTCCGTAAACAGAAATAATTATAGCAAATAGTATATTTGCACTGCTTAATATTTAGTAAAATATATTATAGTTTAAATATGCGAAAATTAATTAACAATGAAGCTGTTGCCGGACTTGATTTCCTGTCATTGCGATCCCGCAAAGCGGGAGAAGCAATCTCAAAGATTATTTATCGTTATAATGTAGATTGCCACGTCGCCCTTCGGACTCCTCGCAATGACACCTCAGGAGTCCGGCAACAGCCTCTAATGAGAATGTTAAAATGATACTTTTTATAAACCCAAGAAGCGCCAGCAGAAAATACCGCGTTCCGTTATCTTTGCTTGCCCTGATGCGGATGTTCCCTGAAAATGAAACAAGTATAATCGACTGTAACGGAGTAAAAGACCCGGAAGTTGTCTCTCTAATACTGGAGCATATAGGACTAAAAAGGCCTATCACAGCGGCAGCTCTTACCGTCATGCCTGGCCCTCAATTAAAACCGGCGATAATCATAAGCCGCGCGATAAAAAAACGCTACCCGGAAATTCCTATTATCTGGGGGGGCTATTTCCCAAGCATAAACACGGAAACAGTATTAAAGTCGGATTTTGTGGATATAGCAGTCAGGGGGCAGGGGGAGGAAACGTTTTTTGAAACAATAGAATGTTTAAAAAATAAAAAACCCCTTGCCCTTGTCAAAGGAATTTCTTTTCGCGAGGGTTCAAAGATAGTGCATAATAAAGACAGGGCTCAAACAGACCTCAATCTGTTACCTATAATTGACTGGAACAGGCTTGATATTAATAAATACATTTCAAAAACTATCCTTGGCTCCCGTACTTTCAGCTACCATTCAAGTTACGGATGCCCGTTTTTATGCAAATTCTGCGCTGTTAACACCGTATTTAAAAAAACATGGTTTGCCGAGACTCCTGAACGCATAATAGGAGCTTTAAAACCTTTAATAGAAAAATATAGTATAAATGCCCTGGAATTTCACGATAACAATTTCTTCGTTTCTGAAAAACGCGCGATAGAGACCGCGGAACTTTTGAAACCCTTTAAAATGCGCTGGTGGGCAGAAGGACGGATAGACAGCCTCAATTCTTTTTCTGAAACCACATGGCAGAAACTCAAAGAGAGCGGTTTATTCATGCTGTTCACAGGTGCGGAATCCGGGAATGATGAGACCCTTAGAAGTATCGGTAAGCCTGAAATCAACACAGAACAGATATTTAGTACGGTAAACTTGCTGAAAAAATACGATATAATACCGGAATTATCGTTCATGCTTGGAACAACAAAAGACCCTGATAATGAACTGAAATCAGCTGTTACAATGGTTAGAAAAATAAAACGCATAGAAAAACGGAGCATAATTATTTTTTACCTGTATTCCCCGGTATATGATACTTCGCTTGCCGGAGAGTTGGCTGGCGGAGCTTTTGATTTTCCCGACAATTTAGCAGAATGGCAGAAGAGCAAGTGGGCGTCTTTTGATATGCGGCAGGGAAAACAAATTCCATGGTTGACTAAAAGATTCATACGCCGGGTGAAAGATGCCCAGACAGTTATAAATGCGCGGTTCCCGGCTATTACAGAAATTACAATAAAAACATGGCAAAGGTTATTGCTTAAACTGAGCGCTTCGTACCGTTATGCGTTTAATTTTTACAGTTTCCCGATAGAACAGCGGATATTATTTAAGTTGTTTTCTTACACCCACCCGAACGAAGAGGGGCTATGAACAGATTCTGCTATGACCCTTTCTCTTTTCCGCGTAAATACGTGCGCGCTGTCTATAACAAGATGTTTCATAAAAGACTGCGCCTGCGCGCCGGCCGCACCGCCTGTGTAACAATAAAAGGCACCCGCTTCAATATAGACGAAGGTGTTTTTAACCCTCTCCTGTTTATGACCGGGAAACCATACGCAATAATGCTTGATAAAGTGTTGAAGGAAGGCAGCCGCGGCTCTGTCCTTGATATGGGTACGGGCTCAGGGGTCGGCGCGTTGATCGCAGCCAGGTATTCGGACAAGATCCATGCCGTTGACATCGATTCAAAAGCAGTCGCCTGCGCACGGGAAAACGTTGAGAATTCCGGCAAGATGAGTACGGTCCAGGTCTATCAGGGGGACCTTTTCGAACCTGTAGAAGGATTTGTATATGATGCGATCCTGTTCAGCCCGCCGTATTTGGCTAAAATCCCGGTATCAGGCGCCGGCCGCGCACTTTACGGCGGCAATAACCTTGAAACTATAGACAGGTTTTTTTTCGGGGCAAAACAGCATCTGGCACCTTGCGGTGTAATCTATATGCTGTGCTCAAGCGAAGGGCAGAATGACATGATACTGGAATTTATTAAAAAGCACAAGTACCGGTTCACCCTTTCTGCAATGAGAGATATTATACTGGAGCGGTTGTTCCTTTACAGAATTAATCCGGAGTATTGAAATGGGCGAGAAAGAAAGGGTCCTAAAATTAGTATATTATTTTAATATGTTCGATTATCCGGTTTCTCCACGGGATATTTCCAGCCTGACCGGCATTAAAATCAATACAGCCCAAAAACTGCTTGAAGAAATGGCCGGGAACAGAGAAATTGAAAGAAACAGTGATTACTATTTTGTTCCCGGGAAAATATGGTCTGTTAAAAGGCGTCTGGAGAAAGAAAAAACTTACTCTATTTTAAAGAACAAGATAAGGACGGCAGCCTTCATCCTGTCTCTTATACCTTTTGTACGCGGAATTTTATTGACCGGTGCGGCAAGTAAAGGGGTTTTATCTTTTTATGATGATTTTGATTTTCTAATAATAGCAGAACACGGGCACATCTGGCTGTGCCGCACTATTATAGTGTTGTTGAGGAGGTTGGTCTCTTTTAATTTTCGCCATCCGCGTTTCAGAATGTTTTGCTGCAATTATTATGCAAGCGATGCCTGCCCGGAACTGCCTGACAAAAACGAATTTACTGCTATGGAACTAACAACATCCCAGCCTGTTTACAATGTTGCTCTTTGTAACAAGTTCTATGCGGATAATGCCTGGTCAAAAGGCTACTTTATTTCAAGCCATGTAACGGATAAAGTGGCACCGGTTACTTTTAAATCGTCATTTCTAAAAAAGCCGCTTGAAATACTTATGACTTTTTTAGGAGCAAGGTATATCGAAGATAGATTAAAAAACATGTATTACAGGCACTGGCTCAAAAAAGGGTATATTTCCGGGTTAAACGATTTTTCTAACATGGTATCTGATTTTTATATTAAGGCGAACCCCGGTAATATACAAAAATACCTGCTCGATAAAATAGCAAATTATAAAGCCGGGGAGCATCATTCAAAGCTGCGGACAAAAGCAATAATGCGCCAGCTTGCGTTCTACCGGCCTAAAACATCGGACAAAATGCGGATCTTATTTACTCATGCTTATTATTTAGCGCAAACACTGGGAGAAAAAAGAATAATGAAACCGTACGTGCCTCTAGGGCCGCTTTCTGTTGCATCATCAGTAAGAGAACGGGGATTTGTGGTAAATTTTTTTGATACCACATTTAAAAAAAATATAAATTCTTTTGCCGGTTATTTATACTGGAACCCTCAGCCGGTAATAGGGATTTATATCCTTGAAACAACTAAAAAGAGCGCAGTTAAAATGATAAAAATAGCCAGAGCTTCAGGAAGCGTAGTCGTAGCTGGGGGCCCTGAGCCTTCCGATGACCCTCAATATTACATAGATGCCGGAGCAAATGCGGTAGTAATAGGAGAAGGAGAGGAGACGGTTGTTGAGTTGTTGAATGCCATACAGTACGGCGACAAGCAGGTCAGCGAGATACCGGGCTTGTATTTAGGCAGGGATATCCCGTTTGCGGAAAGAAGACCTGTAAGAGACCTTGACCTTTTCCCTCAGCCTGCAAGGGACCTCGTTGACATGCGCCCGTATTTTAAAACCTGGCAACAGCATCACTCAATAACGTCTTTGCATCTAACCACTTCCAGGGGGTGCCCTTACAAATGTTCCTGGTGTTCAAAACCGGTTTTTGGCACGTCTTTCAGGCAGCATTCGCCCAAATACGTAGTAGAAGAAATGTTGTACCTGAAAAAAAACTATAACCCTTCGCAGGTATGGATAACGGATGACACATTGGGTATTAACCGTTCATGGATAAAAGATTTTCGTGATGAGGTGTTAAAAAAAGAGGCAGCTATTCCTTTTGAGTGCCTTTCGAGGGTGGATGTGGTTAACCCCGAGATGCTCAAACAGCTTAAAGAAACAGGTTGTTTCAGGGTATGGTACGGTGCGGAGTCAGGTTCGCAAAAAATCCTCGATAAAATGAACAAGTCTTTTACCATAGAAGACATAAAAAAAGCTTCTTGTCTTACCCGCAGTGCAGGCATCGAAGTGGGCTTCTTTATTATGGTAGCGTATCCGGGAGAGACTATAGCTGATATTGAACTAACCAGGAACCTCATAAAGCAGGTTAAACCCGACCTGTGCGGTTCTGCGGTCGCATTCCCTATGAAAAAAACCAAGTTTTACGATGAAGTTGAACATCATCTTCTGCCTAACTGGCACTACCCCAGATTAGAGAACAACAATAAGCTTACTTTTAAGGCCGGGTATCCGGGAATATTTTTTAACCTGTCACGGCGCTTAATAGCAAAAGAATGCACGGTATTTGACAAACCCGGGACAGCGTTAAAAGATAAATTAAAGTATGAAATATATAAATCTGCATATGGGATCATGAAATATGTGTTGTCTTGATGATTTAAAATCAGAGTGGAATACTCAGGCAGAAGGGTATGATACCGGTTTTCGCAGCAGAGCTATTGCCCGGTATATTCATAAAAGAACGATGGTATCCTTGAAAGAAGCCTTTAAACCAGGGATGCACCTGCTTGAAATCGGCTGCGGTACCGGTGAAGAAGCGATAGCTCTTGCAAAAATTGGAGTGAGGATAACTGCTATCGATATTTCTTCAAGCATGATCGAGTGTTCAAAACAAAAGGCGAAAAACGAAAATGTGCAGGATTTGATCGATTTTAAGGTTCTACCTGCCGAGCAAATTAACCTTTTGGAACACGGACTATTTGACGGGGCTTACTCGCTTTTAGGCCCTGTAAACTGCATAAATAACATTCAAGTGTTTGCAGATTCCCTGACTTCAATGCTTAAACCGCAAAGCAGCGTTGTTTTTTCTGTTATAAACAAGTATAACTTGTGGGAATTGTTCTATTACAGCTTGAAAATGGATTTTCCTACTGCATTTAGAAGGCTGGGGCATTCCCCTGTTAAAGTAAAACTTACTCCTGGTTCTTGTGATATACATTTATGGTATTATACACCCGGTTCATTTTATAGTTTTTTTAAAAATAATTTTAATACTAAAGAGATAGCAGCTCTTCCGCTTATTATGCCTTCACGGTTTATGGAACGCTGCTGTAAAACAATAAAAATAGAAGGTATTTTAGAGTTTATTGAAAAAGTATTTTCAGGAATTTATCCTCTTAATTGTTTAGGGGATCATTTCCTGATAACAATGAACAAAAGGGGCTAGCATGAAACGATTTATTGCAGGTTTTATTTTTTTCACGTTTTTGGCTTCACCAGCCTTTACGATGTACAGCGATTTTTCGCAGGAGCCGTTCTTGAACCTCCTGCAAACCAAGCCCCTCGAAGACAGGGAGCTGCGGTTTTTCCTTCAGCATCATTATGATAGTGGGAATATCGCTTCAGCGAATATAAGGTTCGGTTACGGTTTCACCAAAAATATAAATATGTATTTGTCTGTTTTAACCCATTCTCAGGTAATTTCAGATGGCACCAATTCTGAAAGCATAGATATAAAAGAATATGAATATTTGTTTTTAACTCCTGTATTAAAAGATAAAAGTAATAATTCTTTAACAAAAGCTTCTTTTATTGGAGGTATAAGCACATTGAGAGCTGACCAAAGCTCCAGCATCAAGTCAACAGGCTATAATAACCAGTACATTCTGCTTGGCTTGTTATATGATCTGTATTCTAAAGACCCGCTTATATTTGAAATAGCGCCGATCTTTGTTACTGATACGAAGGATAACAAAAGCGTATTTGAGGCTTCTTTCGGCTTAAAATATATGATAGGCAAAAGAACAGCGCTTTTTGCCGAATTGCCGATCCTTGTTTCCAATCCTAACAATTGGAAGAATCCGTATTCGCTGGGTTTGCAATATAAGCTTGGCCCGCATATTATTTCACTTTTCGTGACTAATACCTACGGTTTTACAACATCCTATGTCTTGCAGGGAATTGATACAACGTATTACGGTTTCAGGTTTTCTCTGTAGGACTAATTGTTTTTATTTTGAGGGCAAAATACAGGTTGGTAAGAGAGATCACAGCGCCCAAGAGGAATATATATTCGTAGCCTACGGTTTTCCATATTAACCCGCCAAGAAGAGCAATACTTATAGAAAAAATATGATCTATGGATACTCCCGCTGTAAGAGTTGAGGTGAGCTCCTGCGGGTCGAGAGCTATTTTTTGTAAATAAGTGGCACGCGCCATACCAACCGACATAAGCAACTGGTCTGTAATAAAGCATGCACTGGCTATCAAAAGTGCGGTGTTTATAGAGAAGAACTTCTTTGCAAAACCGTATCCCATACAGACAAAAATAAGCACTACGGCTTCGCCGGCCAGGATAGTTTTTTCGCCGTATTTATCTATGGCTCGGCCCAGGATCGGTTTAAATACTATGCCTATAACACCGCCGATGGTAAGGAGTTTCGCTATGGACTGGGTCGGCTGTAAAAAGACGGTGACTAGTATCCACGGGGCAAAAGTCAAAAATATCTGTTTTCTTGTCCCATAGAGGACAGAAAGTATATAAAATAGTTTGTACTCTTTCCTGAACTTAAACCTCGTTCCGGCAGGTACAGGTTTGTTCTTTCTCATGCCGTAAATAAGGAGTGCTCCGATAAAAAAACAAAATGCCGAGATACCAAAAGTGGCGGAAAAACTCAAATGCAGGTACTTAAAACCTAAAAACACCATAAAACTGCCGGCTATAGCGGCAAAATTGCCTGCCCCCTGAAGCTGTCCAAGCCTTTTTCCGGTCTTACCTTCCTGGGCCAGCTCCATACCTATATCGGATGTAAGCGGCAGGAAAAGATGCTGGCCGAGGCTGTACACAAAAAGCCAGAGGAGCATGCTTGAATAACCGAAAGAGAAAAAGCCTATCATAAAAACCCCTAGGGCAGCTATCATCTGGGACATAGCCGCAAGGGTCCTGTTGCACATAAAGAAGAACAGGGCGGAAACAAAAATGACCGAAAGACCGGGGATTTCCCTTGGGAATTCAAGGAATGTCCTCTGGAAATTTGTTATGTTAAAGCGCTCGTTTAAAAAATTATTAAATGTCGAGTCAATAATGCTCTGGGCAAAGCCCAGGCAGGCTGTCGCCAGGATAAATAAGAGAAAATCCCTTGAAATTGATTTGTTCAATATCTTCATACAGGGATAAATTGTATATTATTTAACCTTTCAAATCAATTTCATATTTTTATTAATTGTGTTTAAAAGCCATTACCGATGCGGGACCGGTAAGGGCTCACCGCAGACAGGCATTGCGGGAGTGGATGTCGGGCAAATCAACGTATATCGTTATTTTAGAGATATATTGTTAAATATATTTAAAAGTTGTAAAATAAGTAGGAATAAGGAAAAAGCCCGATACTCTTTGTAGGGCATGGTTCGCAGTTTGCATTATAGAAAAAGGGGAAAAATGAAAAAAATATTAGTGTTTGCAGTATTAGTAATCGTTCTTGCCGTTCCTTACTTAAAAGCACAGGATGCCAGCCTTGATGCAGATCAAAGGCAGAGGTTCCTTGAATCTGACAGTGTTTTTTTTAAGTTATTTCAGCAACATGAATTGAAAAACGACCCGCCAAACATAATATTTTCCAGCGTTCCTTCGATCCTTGTGTATATAGACGGTGACCCTGTATTTTGCCCCATTAAAGGTACGTCTTTGTCAAGAGTTGTTAACACTCAGGTATTTCTTTTAAAGGCCAAGACAGGGAAATATTATCTTCATGTTTTAGACGGATATATGGAAGCGCGGGATTTAAATAGTACTTGGGGCCTTGCAACCAAGCCGCCTCTTGATGAAGCAAAAACACAAAAAATCGCGGACACTATCACGTCCTTAGACCTTCTTGAAGCAGAACCTGACCCCGACCCGGACGCAAACCCGCAAAAGAGGCCCTCTCTTAATAAAATGCAGGCGCCGCATATTTATGTTTCTACCACACCGGCTGAACTTATAGTCAGTGACGGTGAGCCGGATTACTTGCCCATAGACGGTACAAAACTTATGTATCTATCAAATACCGATGCAAATGTTTTTAAAGACCTTGACGGCCAAATGACTTACATTTTGCTTTCAGGCAGATGGTTCCGGGCAGGTTCTGAAAAAGGGCCGTGGGCATATATAAAAGGCTACGACCTGCCTCAGGATTTCGCAAAAATTCCGGATAAAAACCGGAAAGAAAATGTAAAAGCATCAGTTCGCGGGACAAAACAGGCACATGAAGCTCTGATAGCTAACGAAATACCCACTACTGCAAGGATAGACCGCAGAACAGCAGATATCAAGCTTGATATTGACGGCGAACCACAGTTAAAAGCCATCGAAGGTACTCCCTTATACTATATTTTCAATTGTTCTATACCCGTTATCAAGGTAGATCAAAACACCTGGTATGCGGTGTACAACAGCATCTGGTTTAAGGCAAATGATATTAACGGCCAATGGGCCGTTGCGGATTCTGTTCCAGCCGGGATATATTCCATACCGGTTAGTTCTCCGCTTCATTATATTACCTATCTTAAGGTTTACGGCTCTACTCCGGAGTACGTTTATATAGGCCACACCCCGGGTTATTATGGTACCTTAGTATGTACCGATGGTACGCTTGTATTCGGGACAGGTTATATGTATCCGCCATACATAGGAAAAGATGTATGGTATATGCCGTGCCCTACCTACGGTTTTGGGTCTAATCTACGCTGGACTCCGTGGTACGGCTGGAGTTTTGCCTTCAGCTGCGGTTTTCCATATTATTGGCCGCCACGGCCGTTTTGGGGGCCTTTCCGTGCCAGGGGTCATGGTTGGGAAATATCTGTTTCCAGCAATAGTTATCACGGGGTTCAAGGATGGAAGGTTATGCAAGGTAGAGATGCATGGCCTGGCCGTGGTGCCGCTTACAATTCTATAATCGGTAACGTGATCACAGGCCCACAAGGAGGCCTTAAGGTTATCTTTACAGAAAATCCTGACATAGGCCGTAACAAAAATAATGATATTCCCGGATATTTAAATAACCAGGGCAATAAAGCAGGCTCCCAGCCGGACTTGAATCTCAAGCAGGGAGAAAAAGTGCCGGATGTGAAAAAATAGGACAGCGGCGGAAGCGGGCCGGGGAAATAGTAACTTGCAGTATAGGAATTTCAACGGCGAAGATAGGATATCATAATTCCGGGTATTATAATACCTAAATAAAAAATATTTAGAAGTATGGGAAAAAATGTGTTTTTCGGCTGAGGCGAGTTTTACCAGCAGTGTTGTCCTTTCGGGTTTCGGGGTTGCGGCTTATAAAAACCTGAGCAGGCGGCCGCAGCTGCTGTTTGCCTCTATACCGCTCGTATTTGCTTTCCAACAGTTTACCGAGGGCGTACTTTGGCTTACTATTCCTGCTGCGCATGAGTACGAACTCTTGCAAAAAATAACTACTTACATTTTTTTAATTATGGCTCAGGCTCTTTGGCCGGTACTCCTTCCTGTATCAGTTCTATTACTGGAAGAGGATACCGTACGAAAAAAGCTGATCTATGCGTTTCTTGCTTTAGGAGGGGTTGTAGTGCTGTATTACGGGTACGGCATATTGACTTCCAATGTCCAGCTTTCAGCAAAGAACCATTATATCCAGTATCAGGAATATTCAAAAAGCGCATACACCAAGCTGTTTTTTGCGCTTTATACTCTTGCGGCTATCGTGCCTCTTTTTGTTTCAAGCGTTAAAGGAACATCCAAGATGGGCCTTCTTATGCTGGGCTCTTGTATAGTTACGCTGATTTTTTTCGTTCAGTTCCTTACCTCAGTCTGGTGCTTTTTTGCCGCCATAATAAGTTTCCTTGTCTATAAAATACTCAAAGACAGCAACCTTAAAACAAGTTCGGAGTTTCGAGTCCGGAGTTCGGAGTAAAATCTTATCTCTTACCCCTTACACCTTACCCCTGCCAATCGAATTGATATTGACGGATTAAATTTGGTATAATTACGCTCCATTTAATCACGCCTCCGATGCTTTAATACGGAGTCCGACAAAATCGCCGGACATGGCGGGATGTCACCCATCCTTCGTCCATTTCTGGGGCTACGGAGGGCGCAGCGCTATTGAAAGGAGACTCCGTTTCCTGCCGCAGGGGTTCCAACAGAGGAAAAAATCCATAAGAATCGGCCGTTTTTTTAAGGATGACGCATGTCAAGTAAAAAAATTATTTATATTGTACTTAGCCTGATGCTTATTTTGGCAAACAGTGTTTTTGCTGCAAAAATGCAGAAGGTCCTGATACTCTATGATGAAGGCCCGGATAAACGCCAGCCTGCTTTGAATGATGCCAGGTACCTGGCTAACCTGCTGGGGCATTTCAATACATCTATCAATCTCTTGCCTTTAAGCCAGTATAAATCCGGAGAAATAGCCAGGAATGAAATAACTTTTTATGTAAACTATGAAAAAAAGATAGATTTCCCTCAAAGTTTTCTTTCTGACTTTTATCAAAACCAAAAAACTTTTTGCTGGTTGAACCATCAGATCGGAGACGTTGAGCAGGGTTTCTTAAAAAAAAAATACGGGTTCCATTTCCGGGAGTACAGGGAAGACCTGAAATTCAACAAAGTTTTATATAATAATGTTATTTTTCCCAAAGGCGACGACAATATCTCCATCATTTCAATAGACAACCCCTCAATAGTTTCTGTCCTAAGCTATGCCATAAATATCAAAGGCGATAAAGTCCCTTATATAATTAAATCTAAAAACCTGTGGTATATCGCAGATTCCCCGTTCTCCTACTTTATGGAACAGGACAGGTACATAGCTTTTGCAGATATACTCCATGAAATTGTAGGCGAGAACCATCCGGTGTCTCACACAGCCCTTGTCAGGATAGAGGACATCAATCCAAGCACTGAGCACGGGCAGCTTCTTAAGGTGGCGAGATTCCTTTCTTCTAAAAAAATCCCGTTTTCCGTAGGCCTTGTTCCGGTATTCATAAACCCTGCCAATAAGCTTGAGTACCATCTTGAAGACAATCCCAGGCTCCTTTCTGTTTTAAAAAAGATCCCTTCGCTCGGCGGAACGATAGTCCTGCACGGCTATACCCATCAATACCACGGTGTTACGACAGACGATTATGAATTTTGGGACGACATAGCGGATAAGCCCATAAGAGGCGATGCGGTAGAGAATATATCATTGAGGATAGAAAAAGGTTTGAGAGAATGTTTTAATAATGATATATACCCTTTTGCCTGGGAGACTCCGCATTACTTCGCATCGAAAAATACATATCTTGCCATAAAAAAACATTTTTCTTATGAATACGGCAGGCGGGGAGTAATGCAGTACCTCGGAAGCGACCAGTTTTTCCCTTATCTGGTCACTGATATGTACGGCCAAAAAGTCATACCCGAGAACCTGGGGTATTTGCATGTTGAAAATCCTGACCCGGATTCAATAATCGATGCCGCAAGGCTCAACCTTTCGGTAAGGGACGGGTATGCCAGCTTTTTCTTCCACCCTTTTATTGATGTTAAATACCTTAAAAGAATAATCACAGAACTTAAAGATATGGGTTATGTGTTTAAGGACCTGAAATCTTATTTGCCTGAAGTAAAAGCGCGCGACAAAATAGTTATAACCGAAGATTCAAAAGTCAGCATTGAATCTCAGGAAAGGTACATATCTATAAGGGAGTTCGATTATTTCGGGAAAGAAAAGGAAAAGAACATTATTCCCAATACCGTGGGAAAAATATTTACTGAAGTCATGAAATGCCCCTTAGGCAGGTATGCAGTGGTTAAAGCCCAGGATCAGCTCGAACCCAACTTCCTTATAAAAATTTGGAAATCGGCGAAAGCCGACATCAGTTATATGCGGGGCAAGACTATAAAAAAAGGTTACGGGAAACTCGCAGAAATAATGGAAGTAGTGTTCATAAACCCGCCTACTGCTATAACTTCAATTGAGGAAAAGAACGACCTTAACTCATTAAAATCTTCCCTTTCAGTTTCAGGAGTTGCGTATAACGAAGTAACGCCGGCAGATTTTGAAAAAGTTGACCTCCGTGATTACGATATCATCATACTCCCGTATGCCGCGGCAAAAACCTTATCGGAAGACGAACGCAGGCACGTCAAAGAAGCCGTAAGTTCCGGCTCAAACCTTGTCTTTGACGGCAACAGCAAGATAACTGAAGACCTGGGTATAGGGCTGCAGGAAGCGCCTATTGTAGTCCGGCAGATACGCGATTATCAATTTCCGGAAGTACCGCTTTACTGGGCCACGCCTATAACAGTTCGTCCTGTATACAGGTCTGTAGAGAATGATTACAGGACTCTATGTGTAGAAGATCAGACTAATGCTCCTCTGGTGGTTACAAAAAAGTACGAGAAAGGTTCGTATATCTATTTTTCAACGCTTTTTGACCCTAATACCGATAAAGGCTACTCGCAGTACCCGTTTTTCATAGAGATGTTAAATACGGCGTTTGATTATAAGCCTATAGCCCACAGAAAGACTTTGGAGATGTATTTTGACCCCGGGATGAGACAGAACATAAGCATTGAAAAACTTGCAAAACTTTGGCGTAAATACGGTGTAAATAAGATCTATGCAGGGGGCTGGCACTTCTACGACAAATATGCTTATGATTATGAGCGCTTAATAAGGGTCTGCCATCAAAACGGGATACTTGTCTATTGCTGGCTGGAACCTCCTATGGTAAACCAGAAATTTTGGAATAAGTATCCGCAGTGGAGAGAAAAAACAGCGCTCTTAAAAGACGCTAAAGTCTCCTGGCGTTTTCTTATGAACCTGGCAGACCAGAAATGCAGGCAAAAAGTATTTTCAGAAATAGCTTCTTTACTGTCCAAATATGAATGGGACGGCGTAAATCTAGCCGAGCTGTATTTTGAGTCTTCCTCAGGCCCCGAACAACCGCAAAACTTTACTCCGATGAACGATACCATAAGAAAAGAATTCAAAATAAGATACGGGTTTGACCCTGTCGACTTGTTCAATACCGAGAGCCAGCATTACTGGAAGACAAATAAAGAAGACTGGGAAAAATTCGTAGTTTTCAGGATAAACCTTTGTAACAAGCTGAAAATATACTTTCTTGACATGTTAAGGGATGTAAAGCAAAAAAAATCCGATTTTGAAATAATGATGACTGTTATTGACACCACCTTGATGCCTTCTCTTACGGAAAAAATAGCAGAGGATATGGACGAATTGTTCAGGATGCAGAGAAAATATAAGATCACTGTCCAGATAGAGGATGCATCGTTCTTCTGGAGCGGGAAACCGGAAAGGTATTCAAACCTGGGAGAATATTACCGGAAGTTCATAAAAGAAAAGAACCGTCTGGTGCTTGACTGCAACGTATTAGAGAACCACAAGAAAGGGTTAGGGGATATACCCTGCGAAAAACCGACAGGGGAAGAGATGCGGCATATCGCATACAATATGGCTGCAAGCGGCTGCAGGCCGGCCTTTTATTCCGAAGAAACGATATATGAAAATGATTATAGCAACATCACAGCAACGCTTGCCCATGAGACTAAGATAAAATCAGAGACTGATACCCAGTGGAGGATACAGTCGCCTAACATGGTGAGTTTACATACCGGAAAGAAGAACCTGATGACACAGCTGGACGGAGAATTGTGGTTCGCTATCGACGGTGAAAATGTTATAATTCCTGCAGGGGACCACACTCTTAATTTTTTATCAGAGTCGCGTTATTTTGACATGTCAAAGCTAAAACCCAGGCTGAGCTATATTTCAAGCGAATTGAAGTGGGCTACTTTTTTCAATAACCTTATAGAATTTTCCTATTCAGGAGATGATGTACCCTGCTGGGTAGAGATAAGCAAGCGCCCGAATAAAATACTTATTGACGGTAACAAATATTCTTATACAGCTTTTAAAAGCGATAATGGTTTTACCTTGCGCTTACCCAGCGGGGACCATGTGGCAAAGATATCGGTCGGAGGCGGGTTGTCGGACCTGGTGGAAAGCTCAGGAGTTATCCTTCTTTCTATCATAATTATATTCGGGTTTTTTACCAGCGTTTTGTTCCTGGGGTTATTCATTATTATTCAAATAAAAAGGAAATTTACCCCGCCGCAAAGATAGCACCCGGCTCATGCCTGGGAGCAAATGTAAATGATGGCGGGATGTCACATATTAAAGGAGCCTTCGGCTCTTGCCGGAGGGATTCCAAAAATGATAGTTGAGGTTTTGCTGGAGCTCATTTACCTGCTTTGCGTGGCTGTAATATGGCTGATGCTCCTTTATCAGGGGGTTCTTACTTTTGCGGGTTATCTTTATTCCAGGAAAAGGATCAAGGCGATGCATATCAAACATGCTGACATGCCTATGGTCACTATCCTTATCCCTGCAAGAAATGAAGAAAAAGTGATAGCCGAAACAGTGCGCTGCCTGTGCGGCCTCAAATACCCTGCAGATAAATTTGAAATAATCGTAATCAACGATGCTTCGACTGATAAAACAGCAGAGATCCTGTTTTCAATAAAAGATAAGAGATTAAAAGTGCTGAATGTTCCTGCAGAAAACAGCGGAAAAGGAAAAGCAAGCGTGCTTAATTTCGGGGTCACCAAAGCTTCGGGTGATATAATCGCTGTGTATGATGCGGATAACCGCCCGGAGGCAAGTGCGCTTTCTCTTTTGGTGCACGAACTTCTTGTAAATTCGGGTTTTGTAGCAGCTATTGGAAAGTTTCGTACTATAAATAAAAATAAAACATTCCTTACACGTTTTATTAATATCGAATCCCAGTCTTTCCAGTGGATACTTCAGGCAGGCAGGTCATTCCTTTTTGATATAGCGATCCTGCCGGGCACAAATTTTGTAATATGGAAAAAAACGCTTATGGAACTGGGAGGATGGGACGCAGCGGCCTTGACGGAAGATGCGGAACTTTCGGAAAGGATATATAAATCAGGCGGAAAGATAAAGTTTGTACCGCATGCCATCACCTGGGAACAGGAGCCGGAAAAGGTAAAAGTGTGGCTGAAACAAAGGGAAAGATGGGTAAGAGGCAATAACTATGTCCTTAAAAAAGTCTTATTTGATTTTCTTGACTTTAAAGACAAAGCCATAGGCCTTGAGTTTTTGATATTTACATCGATGTACTATATCTTCTTCTTTGCGATGGTATTATCCGATATATTCTTTGTTTTGGGGCTCTTAAATATAATAGCAATAAAGATAGAAGGGCCGTTTCTTGAGGTCTGGATAGTGGCGTATATGCTGTTTGTAAGCGAAATAGTCCTGACACTTTCAAGGGAACCGAACGAAGACAGCGCTAAAAACATATTTTACGTGATACTAATGTATTTTACTTACTGCCAGTTATGGATAATAGTGGTCTTTTCCGCATTCATAAAAGATTTTATCAAAAAGGAAAAGATGCTCTGGTATAAAACAGAACGCACAATCTCCTAAATATGGTTTAGAATAACTCATAGTATTTTTTTTACCTTTTTCCCAAGCTTTACCTATCCTTTAATAAATCTGGAGTTCAATATGAACATGTTTTGTTATCAATGCCAGGAGACCGGCAACGGGAAAGGCTGTACCGCCCTGGGGATGTGCGGCAAGACAGATGAAACCGCAAACCTTCAGGACCTCCTTATATACACCCTTAAAGGCCTGGCTTTCTATGCAAGGTTTATATTTTCCTCAGGAAAACCTTTCAATCTGGAGTTAAAAAGAAAAACGGGCGTTATAATAACAGAGTCGCTTTTTGCGACCATAACGAACACTAATTTTGACCCTTCAAGGATACTTTCATATACTGAGCGTGCTTTAAGGCACAGGGAAGCCTTGCACAAGGAATATTTAAAGGCAGTTGATGCGCCATCTCCCGTCCCGGGGACGGGGGCGGCAAATGTGATCCCTGAGAGTGCGCGCTGGGTTTATAGCAGTAAAAAAGACCTGTATCAGAAAAGCTATACCGTAGGTGTCCTTGAGACACGTGACCCAGACCTTAGGTCTGTCAAAGAAACAATAACTTATGCCTTAAAAGGAATGTCAGCCTATACTTACCATGCGGCTGTCCTTGGTTTTTATGATGACTCCATATTTGATTTTATCTTTGATGCCCTTTTTAAAATCGATACGGAAACACAGATCGAAAAGCTTTTACCGGTCGTAATTAAAACAGGAGAATATAACCTAAAAGCCCTGGAGGTTTTAGACAAGGCAAATACAGCGGTTTACGGCATGCCGAGCCCTGTAAAAGTAAGGACAAAGCCCGGAACCCGGCCGGGGATATTGGTGACCGGCCATGACTTGAAGGACTTAGAAATGCTTATGCACCAAAGCGAAAACCAGGGCATAGATGTATACACGAACGGCGAAATGGTACTTGCTCAGAGCCTTCCTTTTTTCAGGAAATTCAAACATTTGGCAGGCAACTACGGCAATGCCTGGTGGCAGCAGGCGGAAGAGTTCAGGTCTTTTAACGGGCCCGTACTTGTTACCTCAAACTGCATTATTCCGCCTGATGAATCGTACGTTAAAAGGATGTTTACCACCAGCGTAGCAGGGTTTCCGGGAATCCCCCACATAGAAGAAAAAAACGGCACAAAAGATTTCTCAACCCTTATTTCTTTAGCCAAAACCCTTCCGCCTCCGGCACCGTTAAAGGACAATGAGTTCATGAGCGGGTTCGGCAATAAATATTTGTTAAGCGTTAAAGACAAAGTTATTGAGCTTGTAAAGGACGGCAAGATAAAAAAATTTATCGTAATGGGCGGTTGTGACGGCAGGGAAACCAAACGGAAATATTATAAGGACAAAGCGCTGACGCTTCCCAAAGATACTGTAATACTTACTGCCGGGTGTGCAAAATACAGGTTCATTAAAGATATTTCCGATACTATTGAAGGTATCCCAAGAGTCCTTGATGCAGGCCAGTGCAGCGACAATTATTCCTTCCTGGTTTTTGCTCTTGAACTGGCCAAGTCTTTGGACATAAAGGACCTGAACGAACTTCCTATAGAATACGACATAGCCTGGTATGACCAAAAGGCTGTGGCTGTGCTTCTTACCCTTGTTTATCTCGGCATAAAAAAGATAAAATTCGGGCCTACACTCCCTGAGTTCCTTACCCAGTACATAATAAAGAATATTAAAGATAAATCGGATATTTCTACGGTTTATAAAGAGTAGGCCTGCCAATAATTCAGCAGGCCATTACACTACTTCGTTAGATCTAATGTTATAAGATAGTTTTCTTTTTCGGTGTCATTGCGAGTAGTAAAGCGACGTGGCAATCTCAAAAACGACGAGATTGCTTCTCCCGCTTTGCGGGATCGCAATGACAAATCTTACTTAACGAAGTAGTGATGATTACAGTGATAAAACAGAATGATTACGGTGATACGTCGCCGTTCAAATAAATAAATATGCACGGGTAACAGTGCCTTATTTGTTATTTGTCCCTTCTTCTTTTGCTTTATTGGCCGAGCGGATCCTTGAGCGTGTCAGCTGTGAAAGGAATGTTTTTCTAAGGCGGATGTTCTTCGGTGTGACCTCAACAAGCTCGTCGCTTTTTATAAAAACTATCGCTTTTTCAAGAGTCATCGGCTGGACCGGGGTAAGGAGTATGTTGTCGTCTTTTGCAGCAGCCCTCATGTTCGAGAGTTTCTTTTCCTTGCAGACGTTTACGTTCAGGTCATTATCCCTGTTGTGTTCGCCGACTATCATGCCTTCATAAACCCTGTCTCCCGGCCGCACGAAGAGAATACCCCTGGGCTCCAGGTTAAAAAGCCCGTAGCCGTTCGCTTCGCCTTCGCGGTCGGATACTAAAGACCCGTTGACCCGCGTATCAAAATCTCCCCTGTATTCTTCGTAACCTTTAAGGTAAGAATTCATTAAGCCCGTACCCCTGGTGTCGGTCAAAAACTCGCTGCGGTAACCTATAAGCGAGCGGGAAGGTATGGAAAACTCCATGCGCACCCTTCCTGTACCGTGGTTGACCATATTCGTCATTCTTCCTTTTTTTCTGGATAACTTTTCTGTCACTATCCCTATACATGATTCATCGCAGTCTATAAAAAGGTTTTCTATAGGTTCAAGTTTCTTGCCGTCTTTTTCTTTATAGATCACCTGCGGCCTGCCTACGCTTAACTCATAGCCTTCGCGGCGCATGGTCTCTATCAGTATTTCCATCTGGAACTCACCGCGCCCTTTTACAATGAATTTGTCGGAATCCGGCATATCCGTCACCTGGATGGCGACATTTTGCAGGGTTTCTTTATGGAGCCTCTCCGCGATCTTTTTTGACTGGACAAACCTGCCTTCCTGGCCGGAAAAGGGGGAGGTATTTATCGTAAACATCATTGAAATGGTAGGCTCGTCAACTTTAAGCCTTTTAAGCGCTTTCGGATTTTCCTTGTTGCATATAGTATCCCCGATGACTACGTCTTCTATCCCGGAAAGTATCACTATATCGCCGGCATGAACGCTTTCTACTTCTTTATAATTAATGCCTTCATAGATCTGGAGTTTTGAAACTTTTAATGTGATGATATTATTATTTTCTTTAATACATGCCAGGTTGTCGCTTAATTTTGCCGAGCCGTGGAAAACCCTTCCAATGGCGAGCCGTCCGAGGTAATCCGAATAATCAAGGTCGGACACAAGCATCTGGAACGGCTCGGATTCGTCATATATCGGTGCAGGCACCAGGCTTAATATAGTTTCAAAAAGTATCTTAAGGTCTTTTCCTTTTTCTTCCAGTGTTTTTTGCGCCAGGCCTTTTCTTCCTACGGCATAAAGCACGGGAAAATCGATATGATGGTCTTTGGCATCAAGGTCCATGAACAGGCCGTATATCTCGTCAAGAACTTCTTTCGGTCTTGCGTCTTTCCTGTCTATCTTGTTTACTATAACAATTATTTTAAGCCCTGCTTCCAGGGCTTTTCCAAGGACAAACCGAGTCTGCGGCAGAGGTCCTTCCGAAGCGTCTACAAGGAGGATGGCGCCATCTACCATGCTTAAGGCCCGCTCTACCTCGCCTCCGAAATCCGAATGGCCCGGCGTATCGATAATGTTTATACTGACGCCCTTATAGTGTATAGAACAATTTTTAGCAGCTATGGTAACCCCGCGCTCACGCTCAAGGTCCAGGCTGTCCATCACCCTTTCGGATACTTCCTGGTTTTCGCGGAATATCCCGCCCTGCCTCAACATGTGATCCACAAGAGTAGTTTTTCCGTGGTCAACATGCGCTATTATGGCTATATTCCTTATTTTTTCATTTATGATTAATTTACTCATTTAATACCCCTTTAAAGAGAGAATATTATACATTAAGTGAGAAAATAAGTCCACTAAAAAATACAATATTTGACTTTTGTTTCAGAGCGCTATATAATAATACGAATATAATCACCAATGGAATAATAAATGCCTTCAATCGAACATATCATAACCGGTTTTTCCCTGCTTCTGATAATTAGCATAATCGCAAGCAAAGCGTCCTCAAGGTTTGGGATCCCTTCTCTTCTGATATTCCTGTTTATCGGTATCTTTGTGGGCTCAAAGCAGATAGGAGATATATCTTTTCATGATACCCGCCTGGCGCAGTATATCGGGGTAGTCGCACTTGTATTCATACTCTTTTCAGGAGGCCTTGAAACCGACTGGAAAGTGGTAAAACCTGTCCTGTGGCACGGGATATACCTTTCTACTTTCGGTGTTCTGATAACAGCTGTTGCCCTGGGTTTTTTTGCTGTTTATGTACTCCATTTTTCGATCATAGAGGGGCTTTTGCTTGGCTCGGTCGTTTCATCTACAGATGCTGCAGCCGTTTTCTCCGTACTGCGCTCAAGGAAGATAAGCCTTTCCGGGAATTTAAGGCCTTTATTAGAACTTGAATCCGGCAGCAATGACCCGATGGCCGTGTTTTTGACCATTGGATTTATAAGCATATTGTCAGAAACCAGTAAATCTATGTTAGATATGATTCCTCTTTTTGTGATGCAAATGGGCATCGGTGCATTCATGGGGTATCTGTTTGGAAAAGGAATTCTTTTGTTAATAAACAAGGTAAAACTTGAATATGACGGCCTTTATCCTGTGTTTACAACTTCCCTGGTCCTATTGGCGTATGCCCTGACGAACATGTTCAACGGGAGCGGATTTTTGGCGATATATATCGCGGGGCTGATGATGGGGAACAGCAACTTCGTGCAAAAAAGGAACCTGATACATTTTCACTCTGGTATAGCGTGGCTCATGCAGATAGCTATGTTCTTAACCCTCGGGTTATTGGTAGTACCGTCAAAGATAGCGTCTATAGCCTGGACGGGGTTTATGGTTTCGATATTTTTAATGTTCGTAGCAAGGCCCTTGAGCGTATTCATAGCTTTATTTAAGACGGGACTTTTTTTCAGAGAAAAACTGTTTATTTCCTGGGTGGGTTTAAGAGGTTCAGTGCCGATAATCCTTGCGACTTTTCCTCTCTTAGCGGGTGTCCAAATAGCAGATATGGTCTTTAACATAGCTTTTTTTATTGTCCTGACATCTGCGATATTTCAGGGTACGTCTATAGCTTTTATGGCAAAACTCTTAAAAGTAGAAGTACCGTTCAAAGACAAGATACAATACCCGCTTCAGTTCGAACAGACCGATGACCTTAATACTAGGTTGATAGATTTCACCATCCCTTATAATTCGTGGATGATAGATAAAACTGTCGCCCGGATCGGCCTTCCGGACGATAGTCTGATAACCCTTATCGCCCGGAGCGATGATTTTGTGGTGCCGAGCGGAAAAACAAAAGTTGAGGCAGGAGATGTGCTTTTGATACTGGTAAATAACAACAACCTGCAGGAAATACTGGACCTGCTGTCGAGTAAACACAGGGATAATTAAAAGTATAAGGATAATAAAAAAATGAAATTTCTTTTTGAACTTCTACCTATCATTTTGTTTTTTGTAGCATATAAATTTAAAGGCATATTTTTTGCCACCTCCCTGGCTATAGCCGCAAGCCTCGTGCAGATAGCTTTTACTTATTTACGCACAAGAAAAGTTGAGCTTATAATGTGGGTGAGCCTGGGCGTTATATTAGTATTTGGAAGCGCCACTCTTATTTTCCGCAATGAGATATTCATAAAATGGAAACCCACGGTCCTTTACTGGATATTTGCCGGTGCGATTTTTTCGATCAAATTTATATTTAAAAAAAATGCCATACAGGGCCTTCTTAAAAGCCAGCTTGTGTTGCCTCAAAACGTATGGGAAAGATTAAATATAGGATGGGGAACGTTTTTTGCGGTACTTGGCGCGATAAATCTTTTTGTTGCATATAATTTCCCGACTAATACCTGGGTAAATTTTAAATTATTCGGAATAATGGGGCTTGTATTGTTATTTGTTATACTGCAGGGGATATTCCTTGCCAAGTACATTGAAGAAGATAAAAAATCTTGACAATAAATATTTTGCATGTTATAATTATCCTGTCATGAGCAATACTTTAACAAATTCAATTAAACGCGCATTGGTCCTTGTTAGCCTTGTCCTCTGGGATAAGGCAGGGAGGGGTGCGTTTTAATTTGTTAAAGTAAAGAATCAAACAATTAACTAAAAATTAGAACCACCACTTTTAAAGCCGGTGGTTTTTTTGTTTGCCCCGAAAAAGAGAAAAGGATGGTAAAATGAGTGCATTTGACATGGTTTCAAACCAATATGCAAAAAAGGCATTAGTCCAATCAGGTGATGCAAACGGATTTACAAAGAAAGAATATTATAAAGTAGGGATAGACGATGAATACTTTATTGCTTTCAACGAAAAAGTTAAGAACGAGTTTGAGAAAGAGGCTAAAAACGGGAAAGTAGGTTTAGATTTCAACAGGTTATATTATATAGGAGAAAAAACATGAGATATACATTCGGAACATCAGAGACAGCTTCACAAAGGCTTCAAAAAATATCAGAGATATTTAATCCGCATTCAATGGATTTTATAAGGGATAATATCCGCTCCCCAATAACTTCGGCTCTTGACCTGGGGTGCGGCCCGGGTTTTACCACGCATATGCTTTCTATGGCTGTTAATACAAAGCAGGTGTACGGGCTTGATAATTCGGAAGAATTCCTGATTAAAGCCATGGACAGGTTCTCTCAATGCATATTTATCAGGCATGATGCCAAAAAAATACCGTTCCCGATCAACCCGGACATTATGTATATGAGGTTTGTACTCTCGCACCTTGCTAACCCGGTCAGGCTCATCAATATGTGGATAAATGAAATAAATGACGGCGGGATGATCCTTATTGAAGAAATGGAGGGAATAGATACAGGCGTGGAACTGTTCAAAAGATATCTTAAGATCAACACCGGGCTTGTCAACTCGCAAGGAGCAAGTCTTTACGTGGGCAAAGAACTCTCCAAAGGCCGGTATAATGCGGATGTCCTTATTAATGAATGCATCGAGCTGCCTGTAAAGAACTGCGACGCTGCTGCCATGTTCTATCCAAACACTATAAGTATATGGCAGAAAGAAAGGTATGTCCTTAATAACTGCTCCTGTAAGGAAAGAAAGGAGATATCGGAAGGGATCAAGAAAATAATGAATTCAAATGACGGGCGAACCGGGACCACCTGGAAGATGAGGCGGATCGTGTTAAGAAGAAGCGGTTATGAAATGTTCATTTAGCAGCCAGCGGAGCCCTTTTGGCAGGAGAGGCTGTATCATAATGTCATTGCGATCCCGCAAAGCGGGAGAAGCAATCTATTACATTAATTCAAGATAGAGATCTTTCCACATCTTATTTGAGCTATTTATTAAATCTATCTTTTTACTTCTAGAGCCGCCTTTAATCTGTTTTTCTCTGGCAATTGCATTTTTTATATCGCTGTAGACTTCATAATAAACCAGTTTTATAATATTGTATCTTTTAGTGAAACCTTCTAGAACCTTATTTTTGTGTTCATATACTCTTTTTATTATATCATTTGTAACTCCAGTGTAAAGAACAGTATTATTTTTATTCGTCATTATGTAAATATAGTATTGTTTTCCCATGATAGTAGAGATTGCTTCGTCGCCCTACCGGCTCCTCGCAATGACATTTCTTTATCGATGACAACTCTAAGGAATATTCAGATGTAAAGTTATTTTTGTGATACAATATAAGCGTATAATATTTTTGCCGCGCTGCGTGCCGCATTCCTTACGGTTTCCATGTTTTCTTTTTTAAAAGTGCCGTAAAAGGGGTTAGATTTTAAAATATCAGTAACATACAGCAGGGAAACGGCGGGTTTTTTTACATAATTTGCTGCGGCCAGGAAAGCGGCAGTTTCCATATCAACAACTTTAATTTTGTGGTTTTTTAATAAATCTAAATATTCTTCTTCCAGTTTTAATGAACCTACGGATAAACAGGCCCCTTTTATGATATCGGATGAAAAACCGCTAAGAAGTTCTTTGTCCGGATAAAAAACATCCAGTGTTTTTCTTTTAAGGAGCATATTTACGAAGCTGTCCTGCGAATATGCTTTTTCCGCTAAGAAGGCATCGCCTATAGCAAGGCCCTTGTCAACCGCACCGGAAGAACCCAAAAATATAAGTTTTTTGCATTTTGTATCTTTTAAATATAAAACAGCGTCTCCGACAAACCCGGCACCCATCTTTGTTATGATCAGCGAAAAATTATCATCGCTGCCCGCAGAATAAAGAAGGCCTCTGTTTATCTCAAGTATCTTAAGTTCATTTATAATGTCTTTTGAAAAAAATGGGATTATTACACAGGTTTCTTTTATTTCTACCTGTCTTATGCCGAACAAAAATTTAAATATATCGTTTTGTTTTATTTTTTTCATGATAGTAGAGATTGCTTCGTCGCTTCGCTCCTCGCAATGACTGCAATAAGTCATTGCGAGCGACAGCGAAGCAATCTATTACATTAATTCAAGATAGAGATCCTTCCATGTCTTATTTGAGTTATTTACTAAAGTAATCTTTTTATTTCTAGAACCACCCTTAATCTGTTTTTCCCTTGCAATTGCATTTTTTATATCATTAAAAACTTCATAATAAACCAGTTTTGTAATATTGTATCTTTTAGTAAAACCTTCAGTAACCTTGTTCTTGTGTTCATATACTCTTTTTATTATATCATTTGTAACTCCGGTGTAAAGAACAGTGTTATTTTTATTCGTCATTATGTAAATATAGTATTGTTTTTCCATGCTATTAAGGATTGCTTCGTCGCCCTGCGGGCTCCTCGCAATGACTACAATAAGTCATCGCGATCCCGCAAAGCGGGAGAAGCAATCTAATTATTTGAATTGCTATATGTGTTTTTAAAATAGTCCTTCCGGCCGTGGATATAGACATTATATACTTTATTATTTTCTTTTGCATATTTTTCTATGCTGTTTTTAATTGACTGCCATGTGCCGTTGTAGATTTTATTGTCGGTAACCATAGCATTGTATTTTTGTTTTAAATACGGATAGGAACCTGTAATGGCATCGATAACTTTGGAAATGTTGCCGAGGTTAAAATTTAATCCCTCAAAATTCATCGTATCGTATTTTTCAAAGCCAGCAAAGATATCGTTAATATCAGTTACAAACGGCAGGATGGGAGAAAAGCTCGGGATCACGGGTATTTTGTTATAGTGAAGTTCTTCAATTGCAGCCAACCTGTCTTTAAAAGGCGGGCTTTTTAGTTCGATCTTATTTTTCAGGTCTTGCCCAAAATTGTTTATAGTAAAATAAATAGCTTTACAGTAACCTTCTTTTAAGAGGTGCAAGCTTTCCCTTATCAAAGGCGAACGGGTCAGTATAGAATAATAGACCCCGTGTTTATTCAGTATTTCAAGGACCTTGTTTGTTATCTTGTATTTAGTTTCAACAGGCTGGAAACACTCTGTTATCGAACCGATAAGGACCTGTTTCGGTTTTTTAATAAGTATTTCTTTTTCCAGCAGAAGAGGGGCATTCAGCCTAACATCTACGAACGAACCCCATTTTCTTTTATCTTTCAGCGTGGATTTGTTGAATTGAGCATAGCAGTAAATGCAGGAAAACTGGCATCCTTTATACGGATTTATTACATAATCTCCAAGATCAATCGATGTCGGGTTTAATATCCTTGAAACGCCTACTTCCCTTATTTCCATTTTTCCTCAACCAGGTTTTTCATGAAAGCATTAGTATACTTAAAACCTTCTTTTTTTATGGTCTCTATGAACAGGTTCACTTTATGAATAGACTCTTTATTGATTCTGTAGTCAGCTTTTCTTTCTATACTTGTGCCTTCATAATAGACATAGGGGTTTATCTGTTCTATCTTCTTTATAAGAGCTTTGTTCCTTATCAAAAAATACAGGCTTTCTTTATAATCCTCTATCGTCTCGCCCGGGAACCCTACTATAAGGCTTACTCCGAAATTTAAATCAGCGGAATTCAGTTTCTTGAAGAATAAGGCAGCGTCAGCCGCTGTAAAACCCTTGTTCATATTTCTTAAAGTATTGTTGCAGCCTGACTCAAGGCCGACAAAAAGGTTGTAACAGCCGCTGGTTTTCATTTTTTTAAATAAACTGTCCGGCATAGCGTTCCTTACTGCGATTTGCGCCTCCCAGTTTATAGAGCCGAAATTCGATATGATATTATCCAAAAGGTTTTCAAAGGCTTCTAAATCGCCGTTTATTAAAGAGTCGTTAAAAATAAAATTCTTTATACCTTCTTTTTTTAGTTCTCTTATACTATCTATTATTTTATCTACCGGATAAGTCCTGAATTTTTTATACAACAAACGTTCTGAGCAGAAACCGCAGTTTCTTATGCAGCCCCTTGAAAAGATAAGCGAGACAGCTCCTTTTTTAGGGTAATCATTGAGGTTAAAGTCGGAATAATCTGCGCAGGAAAAATCATCAGGATTTTGTATTTCATTAAACAGGATGACTTTTTCACCCATTTTTTTCTCTGTGATATAAGCTAACAGGGCGTGCTCGCCCTCGCCTACCACAAAAAGATCGGACAAACCGGAATATTCTTTAGCCAGGCCGTCTTTAAATTTGAAATATTGGCTTGCTATCTCAGGGCCTCCAAAAATGATTTTAATTTCCGGATTTTTGGCTTTCAATATCCCTGCGACTTCCTTTACGACGCTAAAGTTGCTTTTATAACATGAAAAACCGATTATTTTATAGCTTAAAAGCCTGTCTATCATTAGATTAAAATCTTTTTGATGGTTTTTTTTAACTGCGGCAAGGAATGAATTTTCAAAATCTGGATTAGAGCTTGTTTGCCATTGTTTTTTAATGTTGTTGTCCATGATACGAAAAAAATAATTATTGAAATCAAGGATATCTGATCCGGTCTGGTTTTGTTTAAGATAACCTTTCAGGGCCGCAAGGCCAAGCGGCGGGAGGTTCGGCCAGAAAACAGGCAGTAAGACAAGAGCGGTTTCATGATTCATAATAAGTAATATTATACGAAAAATATGGAAGTTAAGAAAGGATTTGTCACTATATATATCAAATTTTATAAATATTTTACATATTTTTTATATTGATTCCAAACTGTTTATATATTATATATATATTATGAAGAAAATAGCAGTGCTCATCATATTCAGTTTCATTCTCTACCATTGTTCGTTTTTATTAGTAACCGATAGTTTAGGCGAACAAAATATTTTTGCAAGCGCTGCAGCTGTAGGCGATAGATTTTTTGTCTCTCAATATCTAGCGCAGAACGTTGTTAAAGTGGTAGACCTGCTGCTTTCAAACAGCTCTTCGAATCCGCCTATCAACAAAGCTAAACCGCAGGAAAAAGAATCGAAGCATGAGGCAGACCAGACCTTGCCTTCCATGAACAAAGAGTTTTCTTTCACTGTCAAGACTATTCACAGCCAGGGTGGTATTTTATTAAGCATTGCAAAAAGTCCTTGTATTTACAATGCTTTTATTGATGTATTACACCCAGGAAGGGATGTTTCCTGGCATCTAACCAGGTTCAGGTGTTTTAAGACATATATATTTTTAATTTTGTTTAAGGCCCTGCCCCGTGGTGCTTTGGATATATATTACAATATTGCAGGTTTGAATAGAGCTGTATAGCCCGATCCCTATGTTACGGAATCGGGTTTTTTATTGTTTAAAAAGGTTATCGGATATGAAAAGAAAAGTCATCGCTATTATCACAATATTCTGCTTCGTATTCTCATTTGTTATCGCGCAACCATTACAGGCATCTTTAGAGAGGATACGGGACATAAATTCTGTAAACGAAATACTTGACGGTTTTATGCTGCCTGCGTCTGTGGGGCGGATAACGGATAACTACAGTTCAGAGTTCGGTGTGTCCTTGGGTCGCGAAGCGGAAGTTCAGAGTTCGGAGTTTAAAAATCAAGGGTTTGGAAGCAGTCCTGGACTACGAACTAATAACTCAAATACTGTAGTAATTAACATCCAGGATCTCCACTGCCATCCTGAAGTTCAAAGAAATATATCAAAAATCATATCGATTATAGATAACAAATACCATATAAAACATGTATATATTGAAGGCGCCTATGGTTCTGTAGATACTTCCTGGCTTACCGGTGTAAAAGACAAGGAATTAAATGCAAAGGTTCTTGAAGTGCTCATGGAAACAGGGAAGTTATCTGGATCTGAGTATTATGCTGCGCTCTCCGGGAGGAACGACCTGTTATTTGGAGTTGATGACAAAAGACTTCATTGTCAAAACGTCCTCAGGTTAAATACCATTGTATCTGAACAGGAGCAAATTAATCAAAAAATCGAAAACCTTGCCAGGGATTTAGAAGTATTAAAAAATATATATTATGATGCTGATAACAAGAGGCTTGATACTATCCTTAAGAAGTACAAAAACGGCGCTATCAATCCTAAAAAATTCTATAAGGCCCTTGCCAAATATTCTTTGGAACTGGACATAGACATCCGTGATTACAAAAATACGTCTGAGTTCATAAAAACATTTGACAGGTCTTTTGATTACAAAAAAGTCTCAAAAGAACTGCAGGCACTTTTAGGGCTGTTAAAACAAAAACTTCCTTATCAAGCATATCAAAACCTGGCGGTAAAAACAGCCAACTTTTCCCAGCTGCAGTATTTGTGCCTGTACTTGCCTAAGATAGCTGCTAAATACAAACTTGACATTTCAAACGACTACCCCAACCTTAAAAAGTTTTTTGATTACCTCGAGATAAGCCAGGGCATAAATTCTATAAAACTTATCAGTGAAGAATATAAACTGCTCAATGAAATCAGGCTAAGGCTTGCACGTAAAAAGAGTGAACGTGACATTATATTTTTGATTGAATTTTCAAGATATCTTAAAGATTATCTGTCCTACAAAAGCTCATCTGAAGATTACGATTTTGTCCGCGAGAACCTGTCAAAATTTGAGCTTTTGTGGAAACAATATATCGGAAATAACAAGCTCTCTCAAATAAAAGACAGCCTCGGCCTGCTCGAAGACTATTATCAGGTGAACCTGAAGAGAAATGAGTGCCTGCTTAATAACTGCATGAACGGCAGGGTACAGGGGGCAGGGCTCAGGGTTCAGGCGCTCAATGAAACAGCATTCCAGCATAAGCAGGATGTAAGCATGGTTTCTAAGCCTCAGAGCTTCACAGCTTCAGAGCAGGACGACATAGTCGTGCTTGTGACCGGCGGTTTCCATACTCAGGGTATTTCTGTCCTTATGAAGGAACGGGGCATCCCTTACATTGTCATTACCCCTAATGTAACCCAGGATAATGCGTTTTCTGAATCTGTATATGCAGAGCTGCTTCAGGCTCAGACAAGGATAATAAAGGCTGCTTCTCAACGCATGAATCAACCGGTCCAACAGGGCACTGTCAAAGGCCTGGATTCGCTGCAGATAGTAGTGCTTTCAGCTCTCGGTCTTCTTGATAAAGTGCCGTTACTGGCAGACGACTTAATGGCAGGGTTATATAAAGATCCGAAGTTCAACAAAAACGGCAAGCTCGATATAGGTGCCAGCAACCGGTTATTCGGCCAGCTTTTTAAAGAAATAGGAGACACAGGCAAAACAAACGTTCTAGTAGAAGAAACTGAAACAGGGTATAAACTTTCCATACATTATGCCGATATAGCTGATCCGGATAAAGCATTAGTTAAGACCATAGCTTATGATAAAAAATGCAAACGCATTACAGGCGATGAGGCCGTAGCTTCGGCAAAACTAAGCCCGCAGGAAGTGCGCAAAGCGCTCAGAAACTATGTCCAGAAAAATAAATGGATAATTCCCAAAGACATATTGACGACCCTCGAAGACAAGGCGGTAAATGCCGCCGGGCTGGGATACATAGGCGATAAGCTTAAGAAAGGATTGTCAATGCTCCTTGCCGAGACCCTGCTGCTTACTGCTGGTACTATAGCAGCAAAAATGCTTATCCACGTCAGCCTTCTGACTCCTAGTCCGGTTTCACCTATAATAATCGGAGCTGCACTGTTGCTGGGCGCTGTATTTTCCTTCATGCATTCCGATCTATATCGTGAAGGCCTGGACAGGAGAGAAAGGATACTGTTGTTCTTTAACAGGTTCCTGGGAGGGGCGGGTTTGAGCTTGCTGCTTTTTGCCGCTCCGCTTGAGCTGGCCATACCGCTGGCGGCCGGGATCCATGAACTATGGAATTTTTTGGCTCTGGCCGGGGAACGGTACCGCTACTATGAAGGAAGGAATCTAGGAAAACTTGTACTGAAAAATATGCGGGTGCTTTCTCTGAGCGGGCCGCAAAAGCTTTATGAAGTTATCTCCGGCGCCGAAGTGCTTAAAACCCTGGGTTTTGACGTCAAAAAAACCGCCAGCGGGCGGCTTGTAATAGATAAAAAGGACTATGAACTTTTTAACGAATTGAAAAAATCTCATGCCAGCTTTAATCGTGACGTGCTAAAAGATTTTCCTCTGGCGCAAAGCTACATATTTTCCCTGCGGGCCCAGGAACGCTTTGTCAAAACCGTGCTTGAGTTCATAAACGCTTACCAAAAGCTCCCCAAAGAAAAAAAGAAGGGTTATGAAATAGGCAGGGATGCTTCAGGCAGGGCTAATGTCGAGCCTTTAGGGCAAGCTATCCTTTTTGCCATTAAACAACATTACGGCGACCTGATAGGAGCTGACAATATCTTAAAGCACCTTTTCCACTTTTATCCATTTATCAGGCCTTCTGATTTATCCAATAAAAAACTTCTGGACGATTTATTTTCCATCAAGCCTGATTATAAAAATTATGTTGAAACAGCAGCCTATGCTTTAGCTACTAATGATCCGGTATTATTTAATTTAGAGAGCGGCAGCGACCGGGTTTTGATGGAAGCTTTGGACCGCGTGTCCAGGGACAGGAGTATAACGGTCTCAAAGCTGTGGGCCCATCCGTTCACTGAAGAAGGCCAGATCCTGGGGCAGAAGGTCCCGCGCAAGAGCGATAACCACATCGTCCTCGGGTACGGCGAGCTTACCAGGTGCATAAAAGAAGCCGGTAAGGAAGTGGAAACAGCCGGGAAGGAAGGGCGGCCGCCCCGTAAACATGTGCTTATCATTAAAAATGTCGAGTCTATGCAGCCAGAGGTGCGCATAATGCTTCAGGAACTTCTTAACCTTAGGGAAACAACGCATCCTGAATTCGGTACTATCAGGCTGCCGGACAATTTCCAGATACTGTTCACTAAACATGAAGGTGCAAACCTGCAGGATGAATCGTTCTATGACCGCCTTATTGTAAAGAAGGTAAAAAAACCGGCAGGTTTTAAACCTGCTGCCTTAACGGCATTTCCGGAACAGGTGAATGAAAGAAACTATACCGATTACTTGCGTATTGATAGGGAAAACAGCGCTGTGTTCCTGGTGATAGACAATACCAAAATCCCGTTATCGGAAGGACAATTTGGCACTCTGAAAGAAGGTTTAAAGGGAGAGGATGTGCTGGATGCTGTCCATGAAAGGAGCGGGCTCATACTGGATTTTGATACTATTAAAATGCTTTATTTTTATCATCAGGCTGCGGTAACAAAAACTAAGATCCTTCAGCTGCAGGGGGCGACCGGCGTAGGAAAGACCTACACTGCCGGCAAGCACGCAAAATCGCAAGGCAAGGATTTTTACAGCGGTTCTACGAGCGAGGGTACGGAGCTGGCTGATTTCATAGGCGGTTTTGAAATGGACGCAAGCGGCGCTTTGAGTTTTAATCCGTCAACAACATTCAAGGAACGGGCTGAGGCTGAAAACGGGAGCGTAATAGCGCTCAGCGAGTTCAATACCCTTATTGATGACCAGGAACGTACAGCCCTGGCCTGGTGGCTTGTCCAGGTGGCGGAAGCAAAACCGGGGGATGAGGTAGGGGATATAACAATCCGGCTTACTGAAGTACCCGTACCGGAAGGCGAAGAAGTCAAGGTTATCCGCATAAGCCCCAAGACGCAGATCGTAGTTGATATAAATCCAGCCGATTATATAGCCAGGGGCATATTCCCTGACGTTTGGAAAGAATATGTGCCTGTGATTACAGTTGATAAGTTTGTTACCGGCAATGAAAGCCGTAAAGAAAGCGAGATAGACAAACTTTTCCTCTATGCCTCAATGTATCTCAAGCACGGCTGGAAGACGGAAGCTGGTGCCGTAAAAGCCCCGGGCATAAGTGATGCTAAATTACGCGGGCAGATTTCTTCTACTCTTGCCTTTGCCTACTTATGTGTCGTAGCTTCGTATGCAGGCGGTAAACTGGGGGCTCAGGAAAAAAAGATTTTTTCTGCCCGCGAGCTGCGGCGCCTTTGCGAAGACGTATTGTATGACATCTCTTTGGGCAAAGATGAGAAAACAGCTGTTGCCAAGGCTGTCCGCACCCATCTCGTTGCCGGCTGGAAAGAACCGTCTGACCAAAAAACTGTTATTGAAGCACTCCAGGAAATGTTTACATATAACGGAATGAAGATCAGGGCTTCAGCTATAATGAATCTATTCGAATCTCCTAAGAAGTTAAAGGAAACTAGAAGCTTTGCATCTGCTGATATAAGAGCTGAAGTCTTAGCCCTGGTGCCGCCGGAGTCTCTTGAGTCTTTGAATAAACCTACCGGATTTACTGAATTTGTAACAGACCAGATGCTTACCAAAGGGCGCCTGGTTCATATAAACGTTGAGCCGGATACCGACCTGCAGCATGAGATCAAAAACCTTGAATCATCAGTTAACGGCACAATAAAAACAATACCCGTCACGGATAAAACAGACCGTTTTATGCTTGAAGGAGGCCTGGTCCCTACACCTGACGGGCTCGGGACTGTATTCGGGCAGGGACTGTTGGGAAAATTACGCGAAGAAGCTTTAAGAGACCCTTCAAAACAGGTAGTATACATTTTAGATAATATCCACAACATGAGGCCGGAAGATGCTGTAGCCCTTAATGAGATCAGCCAATTGCCTGCGAATGCGCACATTCTGATGATAAGCCGCTCGCCTCTGTTGTGGTCGCCCGCGGAGCAATCCCGCTATCCCTTATTATGCTACCGGCAGGCAAACGAGTACCGCCGGCAATACCTGGCTGAAAAACTGCTGAACGTACTTAAGGTCCAGCACAAGGTTTCTGATATAGTGATCAGGAACCTGTTCAACCTGTTAGAAAAAACCTATCAAAACCTCAAGAACGACTTCGCAGGGCAGCCCTTTCAGGTACAAATATCACACAGGAAGTTCGTGCTGTTCCTGGCCCGGCTAAGTACAATGATAGCAGAAACTCCCAGGGGAGTTCTTAATTCAGCTCTTCTGTACGAATATATTGAAAGGGCTTTTGAACTTGTTTTTCTTCTCGATTTTGAACCGGTACAGCGTGCGGCTCTGAGCCGCAAGTTTTTAAGGGCTCTAGTTCAATATCTAAGCACCAGCCAGTTGACTGAGGAACTCAGCGCACAGCAAAAAATGCAGTTTCCCAAAGGTGTTGAACTCGTCCAGGCTCAATTTGAGTTTGAGAATGGAAAGGCTGATGCAGTGTCCAGGGATGCAGCAGCTGGTAAAATAGCTGATATCCTGAAAGCCAATCCGGATATAGGAATGTGGGAATATCCGGCGCCGGCTGAGCTTGAAAAAGGGGACATCGTGCGTACATACAGAGCAGGTAAGGCCTCAGGCGACGTACCGGACAGCCATAAAAGAACAAGAGCGCAGACTAATGACGGCAAAACCTGGGCAACCGGCTATGTGTTTGACGAGGTACGCATACATACTCTTGATAGGGACGGGAATCACCGCGAGAAACCGCTCGATTATGCAAGCATTGCATTAAAAGAGAAAGAAGATAAAGACAAATTTAAAGATAAATATAAAGGTAAAAGGATTAGAACGATAGCTCTCAGCAGTGACGGTAAAACCATGGTCGTAGGAGCAGATGATGCTATTACTGGAGGGAAAGTATTAATTTTTAATATAAACGATTTGGGGGAACCTGTTTATAAGGCGCTGGTTCCGATATTTATGGATATTAAGGGAATTGCTTTGAGCAGTGACGGCAGGACCCTTATGACATCCGATAATTTATGGACGAATGTATATACCCTTTCTTCCGAAGGAGAAATCATTAAAGAAAGCGTCATAAATGACGACGGGACAGTTACCGATGAAGAGAAAAAAGATACCATGACATCACTGGATGACGAAATTATAGAAGTTTCAATGAGCATCAGCGGCAATGTCCTGGCTATAGGAAAGTATGGAGGGGTAACTAACGTTTATCAAATGGGAGATGACGGAAAACCCGTTATGATAGGAAAAATAAACGCGGGTACTGCAGGAACTAATATTACTTCACTTTCAGTAAGTGGCGACGGCAAGACCATAGTTGTTACTACCGGTAATAAACAGGTACGGGTGTTTCACAGGGGAGATGACGGGGCAATACCATTATTGCCTGCGGCGGTTATTGATTTTGATGAGGACTCTATTAAATCAATTGCTGTAAGTGATGATGGAAAGACTTTAGTATTAGCACACTATAACCTAACAGGGAATGCTCAGGTAGAAGTGTATACTATAAATTCCTACGCAGAACCTTTCGCTGTGCTTCAAGGAAGCCTGGACGTACCTGCAAGACAGATCACCCAGGTAGCAATGAATGCCGACGGCTCTAATATAACGGTAAGCGGCGATGACGGCAAAACTTATGATTTTGAGAAATCGGAGTTTATAATTGAAGATAACGAAATTGTGCTGAAACTTGATAGTAAAGAAAGAATACCCCGCAGGAGCCTTTCCGAGGTTTGTGAAGTCCTGGATACTCACAGCAGCGTAAGCACTCCGCTTGAAAGAATAAAAAAGATCCAGGAAGCATTGTATTCTACTAAAACAGCTGACGGAATAAAAAGGATAGCAGCCGAACTAAGGAAGATTCTAAAAAGCAGGGCTGCTGCCTTATCGTGGAAAACCGCAGATACAGATAAACTTGCCGTTTCAGATGTTATGTATGGCTACGGGATAACTAAGAATATAACGGATTTTGACGGTTCTTTGCTGGAATCTGCAGCCCTGAGCGGTGACGGCAAAACTATAATAAAAATAAATGCGTCTAAGGAAATGAGCATTTGCAGTGCTTCAGCTGACAATTCTTTTATAAGGGGCAGTTCCCTGGGTCTCCAATCTAATTTTATAGATGTATTAGCGGTAAGCGAAGACGGCGGGACCGTTGTGTTAAGAAACAGGAACGGTGATTCGTTTTTAATGATAAATGGAGAAATTAGAATTTTCCCCGGATTGGTTCCTCTTAACTCTGGTGCAGCGGTAAGCCAGGACGGATCAACAGTAGTATTTAATACTAAAAAGGGCAAAACATATGTGTTTAAGATTAATTATGAAGGGGAAGAGGCTAAGATCAGCAATCCAAGGATTATTGAAACTGAACTTATTGCCGATTCAGTATCCTTAAGCAGTGACGGCAAGACTCTTGTGCTTGGAATGGCTGATTGGAATACCCGCGTATACAGGCTGGATAACGACAGAATACCCGGTTTAATAGCAACGTTGTCTGATGCAAAAAGCAGCATAACATCGGTTGCTGTAGCAGGAGACGGAAGTACCATAGCTGTAGGAAGTAAAGATAAGAAGGTGTATGTCTACAGGGTTGGCCAGGACGGTACAGTCAATCAGTCCCCTGCAGTGGCACTTGAAGATGCCGCAAACCCGATAACGTCTGTTTCTATGAACAGGGACGGCACGGCGCTAATAGCCTCAGACGGCAGTGAAAACCTGTGTATCTATAATCTGGAATACGGCGAAAATATTTCAGATAAGCCTTCAGTATTAAAGAGCCGTATTACTGCTGCAGAGAAAATCCAATCAGCCTCTATAACACTGGACGGCTCGGCCATCCTTGCCATAAGCAGCGATAAGAAAACATTCCTGATTAAATATGCACCTTACCTGATAAATAATCTTGCTTTAGCAACAAACCTCGATAGCGAGGAAAGAATAAACCTCGAACGCCTTTCAACTACCTGCAAACTGCTGGATACAAAAGCTGATATGACACCCGAACAACGGCTTCGCCAGGCCCATAGCGAGGTTATAAATGCCGCAGATGATATAAAGGCCCGTGCGCTGGAGGAGATGAGAACGGTTTTAAAAACGTCTCCTCTTTCCAATGCCTTGGAATACAGGAATGCGGACGAGCTGCAGCCGCCGGATATTATAAGCACGTATAAAATAAAAAATACTATTTCCACTGGCAGAGATGATGAGATGATTAATTCGCTGGCACAAAACGATAAATATATAGTCGGCGGCTGCAGCGACGGGAAAGTGCGGGTTTATGCCAAGGTTAACGATAAAGCCAACCCTGACCCTGTTGCGTTTTGTGATATCGAAGATAGTATTATTTCAACAGCGATAAGCGGAGACACTATAATAATAGGAACCAGCAATGATAAAAAAGAATGCAACAATGTGTATATATTCCGCATCGGAGAACGGGAAGGAGCGGTTAGTCTGGCCCCTGTATCCCGTCTTAGCATCGAAGGTAAAATCACGGACGTTGTTAGTGACGGTAATACTTTGGTTGTAGCCGCCTATACTGATGTCGCTAAAGCGCATGTATACAGTATGAATAAAGACAAAACAATACATGAATTATTGTCATCAATTAATTGCCCTGACGGATTTGATTCGATAAAATTATACGGAAATACTCTAGCGGTAAGCAAGCCGGCTAGGGACAACACGGAAACAGTGTATATGTACAGAGTTGAAAAAAATAGTTCAGAACCTGTTGATTCCTTTGTGATTGAAGAGTCAGTCCCCGGTTTGGCAATTTATGAAGATTTTGTAGTTGTTTTAGGGTTTAAACCCTGGGAAAGCGGCGTTATTATGCAGATATATAATAGAAAAGAACGAAAAATAACAGAGTCTGTCAGCATACCCTACCTTCCTACTGCAATAGAAAGGGATGGAAACACCCTTGTAGTTGGCACAGAGAACGGTTATGTCTACGTCTATGGAATAGTAGACGGTAAAATCAGCCCTGAAGCAATACAGGAAATGCATGTCCGGGGCGGAGTTGTATCCCTGGCGGTTAGTGATGATACAACAGCGGTTTTAAATGATAAAGGGAATATATATTTATTTGGAAAAACCCCTTCTTACATAATAAAAGACGGCGATAAGATGATACAAATTGAAACAGGAGCTGTAATAAGCAAAACAAAGCTCCCAAAATTGTGCGAGGTAGTGAAGTTTGAACAGCATGAAGCTGCTCTGCCTGAGCAAAAACCGTTTAAACAGCTCTATGGCAAGAAAACGTTTTATTTTGAAGCCGGGCAGGACGATACCCTATACCTGAATTTTAATGGAAAACGGTATAAAACCCGGCATACATTGATAAAATCCATTGAAAAACAGGGTGAATATACACCGGTTGATTTTAGCGCTTTGCGAAACCCGTATAAAGAAGGCAGGCTTCCATGCACTAAACAAGATTTTCTTATGAGGACTGATTTGCTGGCGGAAGTGGAAGACTCTATAGTACAGGCTTTTGCTGAAGGCTGGCATGTTGATTTGGAAGGCCCTCCCGGCGGGGGCAAGACGAGTATCGGCCGCGAGATGGCGATGCTTTTTGGATTGCCGCGGCACCTGTTCCAGATGCACGGTGAGCGGGAATTGGCAGACCTTATAGGCGGTTTTAAGGAAGACAGCCAGGGAAGGCTGATCCTGACCAGCGAGCCGGTCAAAGATGCAAACGGCGCGGTTATCTTTGATAAGAAAGACGGCAAGCCTCATTACAGGCAGAAATTCCTGGAGTGTCTGGTGCACGGCGGCGTGTACATTTTTGATGAAGGCGCTGTGGGCGAACAGGGCAGGGAGCTGCTGAGCTGGCTCAGCGCTGTAGGCAGAGGAGATACTGAAATATACCTTGAGGAGTTTCCCGGCCGCACTATTAAGCTTGAAGTAAGCAAAGATTTTCATATCGTTATTACCAACAACACGCTTAAGTACCCGTTGAAAAGCGAAATTGCATCTAATATTCAATTTATTTATGTGGACGAAGATGATTCGGCTCCTGTCCTTGAAAATCTTTTTGAATATATACTCGGAGATAATACGTCCCTGCCTAAAGACAGGAAAACAGCCTTGGCAAAGATAGCAGCGGCTGTTTACTGGGATGTGAAGCCTCTGATAGGAAAAAATCTGGGGAAAGAAAAAAAGAACAGGTACCTTGTTTCAAAACGTGAAATACGGCGCATAGCATCACAGGTCCGCAAACAGGTGCAGGCTCTCGGCCCTGATGATGACATGTACATATTGTACAAGTCCCTGTTCGTCGTGTTTGAAGTTATGTTCCCGCACCCGGAAGAACGGATTCTGGCCCATAGGATCATTCAAAACAGGCTGGGCAGTGACTTAACCCAGCAGTTTGAGGAGAGGCTTAAGCAAGAGATAAAACAGAAGTTTGGCAGCGCTTTAACCTGGACTGAAGCCTGTGCAGCGTTTGTGACCGAGGCCATGTTTGACCAGGATGAGCCTGTATGTTATATAGCCGAACATGATGCCAGGGCTCAGGACGTTATCGCCCAGCTGGCAGATAAACACAAGGCGGAACGAGTGGTCATAGATGCGCTTCCTGAACATACAGAGCTTGAAATCCTGGGCGGTTCATTACCCATTTTTGGAGGGCCCGGGTCAAAAAAATCAATGTTTGTACCGGGAAGCATAACCAAATACCTGCTCAAGCAGGAAGAGCTTGAAAATCAGGCAAAAAGGGATGAAGTTATTGTCTGGATCCGGAACATAGACCAGTGGAACGAGGAAATACGCACCGCTCTTTACGGGCTCCTTGAGGACGGTTATATAGAGTTGGAAGACGAAGAAGGCTCTGTCCATACTTATTATAAGCCGCCGTGGGTGCACCTGGTGTCTGACCTTTCGTTTGACAATACTGAGGATTTTAACAGTGCGTTTTTCAACCGGTGGATAAAGATCGGGTTGTCGAACGAAAAACCCGCGGGTTTTGATGCAGAAGGAAAGGAAGATAAGAAACTAAAAAGTGATTTTGAAATGGTGTTAGAAAAAGGCTATAGCCTGGACCCGCTAGAACGTACGATACTGACAAACCTGTATGCCGGGTTAAAGGAGATGGACGAAAAACCTTATTGGGCGCGGCAGGCGAGGTATGATCTAGGCCCTGAAATATTCTATATGCTGGCAGACGCTATAATACAGGCGAAAGAAGAAAATAATGAATGGCAGCAGCTCCTCCTGCGTATAGAAGAGCTGAAAAAAAGAGGAGATACTAAGTTTGACCCGCGCTCCTGGTCCGGCAGGGGCCCTCCTTCACAAAAAGAGGCAGCAGCCCTCTGGGATGAATATCTTCGTCTTGAAAAAGAAATCCTAGCTCAGGAACTTGTAACCATACTAGGCTACAGGTTTTCCACCCGGTTGTACCCGTCATTACCTTCTGATTTTGAACGTTTTAGAGATGTTGTACAAAATTGTTTATTCCCTGTTTTTGGCACTACCTATTTAACGCTTCCTGACCCGGCTGTTCATGTACGGCCAGAGGGTGTTGTAGAGAGCATCGGGAACGTGCCGTTAAATCCCGGTGAAGGCGCCCTGGCGCCCGGGAAGCTGGGCAAGGACAGCCTTATAGATTATAATTACGAAGCGCGTAAAGGTCTTTCGATCCTTGCCCGGGCAAAGAGGCTGGGCAGGGCGGTATTTCTTACCGGGGGCCCGGGCTCTCTTAAGACCAGGCTCACCAAACATTTTGCAGATATAACCGGCAGTTTCTACTTTAAATTCCAGTCTCATAAAGCAAGCAGCTACTCAGACCTGACGTTTACTCTTGCCCAGGATGAAACAGGGGCTTTTGAGGTCGAGATGAGAAGCTTCTATAAAATGTTAGAAGAAGAAACACGGGATATAGTCATAGATATAGATGAGGCAAATGCCAACCCTGCGATCCTGGGGGTCCTGGAGCCTTTATTGCGCGGTGAACGCAGGATTTATCCGGCATTTCCCGGGGCAAAACCGATTGACATAAAAGCAAAACACGTTTTGCTTACCATGACCGCAAATCCGGCATTTTTTTCAGGAAGGTCAGAAATAGGCAGGAGAATCACCAGCCGCATGATAATAGCGAATATGAACCAGCCCGGTATAAATGATGAAGCAAATATTATAGGCAGTATATTCTACGGCGTAAATTTAAGAGAACTAGAACCTGAACCGGAAATCGTTAAAACAGCGCAGGAAGAGGCAGTCAAGGAAGAGGAAGCCCGAATAACAATCAAGGAAGAAGTTCCCGCAGATACCGGAGAAGATGAAACAATAACCGGTTATGAGGGTGTTGAAGAAGGGCACTCTTCCGTCGAGCCTGCTGTTGAACTTAAGGCAGAAGCAGCAAAAGGCGCTAAAACCAAAGCAAAAAGTAAAAGAGAAAAACCCCAGGAAGCTAAGAGAACAAAACCGGCTGCCCAGGAGCAGGCTAAAGCGGATGAAACAGCAGAAGAAGTGCAGACCCCTTTAGCTAAAGCAGTACAAGAAGCGCTAACTAATGCACAAGCACAAGAAACAGTAGCTAACGCAGCAGCAGATAAGGTAGCGGCCAAGGACAAGCAGTTTGAAGGAACGTCCGCTCCAGGTAAGCCTGCTGTTGGACCTGGGGCAAAAGCACCTCAAAGAGCTGATAGCGGCGAATACTCCGGCAGCCGGAAGATGGGTGAAAACGCATCCTGGACACGGGAAGAAGAAAATCCTACGCCGGAACAGGTCAGGGAATGGCAAAAGAAAACAGAACCCGCCTACGGCGTATTCAGCCCGGAAATATATCCTAATACGCGGTATAATGTATTAAATAAATTAAAGGTGACAGGCAATAAAATAACTTTATCCGGGCAAAAAGAACCGGACTATCCCGGAGGCAGGGTAAGTTTCACTACCGCTCCTGAACGGGATTTGAAAAAGACCCACGATTTCTTTGACGGTACGTTCCCTGTCGAAGCCTTAAGTTCTTCCTGGCAGCGCGTGCCTTCAGCAGGCGCAGGTATGCTTATGCTCTCTGCAGAGGCAGTGGATGAAAACGGCAAAAAAACAGCTGTTGAGCTTGAATTTGCAAAAGACAGCGCTGATAACTATTATGTGCGCTCGCCAAAGCAGGCTGTGCCTGTTAAAGCGACCCTGAAATACCGCGTTGCAGTGCGCGCCGCTTACTTTAGCAGTGAAATACCTGACGGCACGTTTACTTGGAAAAAAGATATACCCGAACCTGTGGTTGAAGCCCTGGAGCTTATAGGTATAAAACAAGGAGACAGCTATCAAAAGGTAGTATTTAAATTAACAGATTTTTTTAGGAACAAGGTTTCAAGTACCAAGGATATTGAAAATATTACAGGGAATGTATATTTAGATATTATAAAAAGCCCTTACTCTAAGTGTGACCAGCGCACCTTCGCCTTTGTTGTTACAGCGCTCAGTCTGGGGATTGATGCAAGGATGGTAATAACCGGCCCTGAGAAGCATGCTTATCCGGAAATATTTGTGCCGTTTAATGATCTGGGCTGGGTGCGGCTCGGCAAAACCGGGCTTGGCGGCGGCGGAGACCCCATGAAAAATGACCTGAACCAGCTTGCAGGGGAACTGCATAGTGAAAGGTTTAAAAATAATCTTCCCGTGCCTGACCAATTGATAAAGGAATCTGAACGGTGGAAAGAACGCCAGGAAAAAGCTATGGCTCTGCAGGGTATTAAACCGCAGATAAAAACCATGCCCGCTGCAAGCAGCAGCGCTTTACCGGATAAAATAGAGTCTTTAAGCGTCGACAGGCAGGACATAGACCGGAGAGTCCGGTATGGAGTTGACGGTACGATAAGAGGAATAGTACAGGTTATAAAAACGAACGACCCTGTATCTGCCATGATGCTGCAAGGCCAGAGCGGTGAAACCTGGTTTGTTTTTAACCGGATAGTGAGCGCCGTTTTGTCAAAATACCGTACAACAACAAAAATGGTGCGCAGAGGCATAGGAGAAGTAGACGTGCAGGCAGTGGCAGCCGGAAAAGACAAAAAAATAAAAATAAGAAGAAAGGTGAATAAACCGCGGTCTGTGGCTGCTATGAACCTCATTGATTTTAGCGGCAGCCAGGAACCCAGGAAAAATGAGCTTGAGTATACTATAAGTATGATAGGCAGGCGGTTTTGGCAAGTAGGCCAGGTCATACCTCACAATTTTTTATGGGACCTGACCCATTTCACCAACCAGGCATTCAAGCCCGCTGTAGCGTTGGGTGAAAGTTTAACCGAAGACCAGAATGACGAAAGAATAAAGTCTATGGCGAAACTGATCGGCAAAGGCGGCACCAATATCACCGCGGCTCTGTATTGGAAACTGCAGGATTATTTAGCCAGTCAGGAAGCGAAAAATGCTGAGGTTAAGTATCTTGTGTTAGTCACGGATGCCAAGGATGAAGAAGCAGGCATAAAAGACGGCAAAATAACAGATGTCCCGGTAAAAGTAGGAGTGGATGAAAAGACCGGCAAGGATATAGAAATCAGTTTGAAGAAGATACTTGAGCAGTATCGCGAGCAAGGCATAGAAATCATTGCTATCGGCATAGGGGCAGGGGTCAAGGATATAGGTGCCTTTACCGGCCCCGGGGTGTATAATGTCCGTATCGGCCAAGGCAAGAACTATGATATAGCACTGGCCATTGCAAAAATAGCCGAACTTAAGATCACCGGGCCCGGGACCCTGCGCGATTTTGGAGGCGATATTACCGGTTTCCTGCAGCTGGCAGATCCGGATACAGAGAGTGATGAGCCTTTGACCAGTTTATTGGATCCTATACTGAAGGCAGCGGCGCGGTTTATCGCTGACAAAGGTTTTGAAAACGCTACCGTTTATGTAAATGTTCTGCGCAATCTCTTTAATGCTATTTCAGGCCTGTGGGAAGAACCGGTGTTCAGGTACGGCGGGCTTATGGTTATTCCTTCTCTTCTTGGATGCCTGGGAGTTGCTCCGTTACTTGCACTCGGCATCGGGTTGGTGTGGAGCGGCCCGGTATTTTTATTCCTGCATACGTTTATACGCTGGCTCGTGCGTTCAAGCCCGGCAGTTAAGTGGCAGGGATGGAAAAAAGAGCTTGCCGGTGAATTCTTCGTGCCGGTGCCTGCACTAAAACGTACATTGCCAAATACAGTTATGTCCTTTGTTAAATCGCAGGCCTTTGCAACGATAATATACAATGCGGTCTTTATAATATTGGCGGGTTCCAGAGCTCTTGCCTGCGGGATGATACCCGCTGGGCAGCTTATCTCCCTGGCTCTTGTTGCCGCCATTGTTGTGCACATAGCCAAGGATATGAAGATAATATGGGGAAAACAATTAAAGGACAGCATTCTTATAAAACTTCACGCTAAATTCAAAATAGGGTTTCATGAACTGGTCCATGCAACCGAGATTTCAGTGCTGAAGGGGCAGCAGGATATTGATATGCAGCGGGACGGGTTCATTTCAAGAACGCGGTGCGGTATTAATGTGCTTGGTATCGCGCCTGTTACGGGTGCGGAAAGAGAACAGCGTTTAAGGAACGTGCAGGGGATCATTGACAAAGATTTTGTTCAGATCACGAATGAAACCGCCGGAATACCAGCGGTAGTTTTTAAAGGCGAGCGGCTGAAGGTATTTAGAGAGCTTATTGATGCAGGCGACGGCAGTTATGCGGTCCTGCTCCGCTTTGAACAACCGGCAGGCCTAGAAGCCCTGAGCGATGAGGATCTAAGCGAGATCGGGCACCAGGTTATAGGTTTTATTTGTAACAATGACAAGTTCAACAAAGAACTGATGCGCTATCTTCCGGGCCGCAACAGCAAGAAAGCTCTTAAACCTGATATCGTGTACGCAGAGGGAAAACTTGCCGGGTATATGCTCCCCGGCGATGATTTTGAGCAGGCGCTCAGGTATAAAAACACCCTGTTCATCGAGGTAGAAAAAGACAAGGTAAATGCGCAGGGAAATATCTCTGCCGGCGCTGATATCGTCATTTCCTATGATGACGTCACTAGGCTTGATACGGACGTTTTTATTAAAACAAAACTCGGTCCTGCTTACAGGACCAAACTGCGGGAATCCATGATAAGCCGTGAAGCAGAACGGATAATAGAGGTCCGGCTCGGCGCAAATCCCGAGGCTGAATTACCGATAAAAGCGCAGGAACAACTAAAGAAGATCTGCGGCGGCCAGGTTACATCGGCGCTTACTAAATGTGCTGTCATAAGGACACTGGAGCCTGTGCTGGATCCGGATAACAAAGATTTTAAATCCAGAGAAGCCCAGGTATTATCAGCAAGAAAAAAAATGAAAGAACAAATAGAGAGGGGCTATACTGTAAAAAATATGCAGCAGCTGGAACTGCTGCCTTTTCTTTTAGCACGGACCCTGGAATTCTGGCCTTACAGGTTTTACGTTGACTTAAGCGGGCTTGACGGATTAAAAGAAGGTGAGTTTGATACCCTTATGAGTAAGCTGGAAACATTAAGCCGCAGAAACCCTGATACGCGGGTAATATTTGCACTGCCGTTGTCCCTGGAGAGCGCTGTGAGTAGCCGCATGGAACAAAGGATACGGGCGGTGCGTAATTTTTATGTTGAGCGTTTATGTGTTCTTGGCCAGGTTATTCCGCTTGCAAAAGAAGACAACTTGTATTTCCGGATAGTCTATAATAACCTGCTAAACGAAGAAGATAATAAGAAGGCTGCCCGGCGTTTAGCCCAATCAGGAGCCGAGGGGTTTGTCCTCATGCCTCTTGAAAACCTCCAGGTTGCGCAGGTCCTTATGCAGGAGATATTAGAGGGGCTGATAGGCATCTCCCGCCCGCAGACACCGCAGGAACGGTTCATGCAGGCCTACCGGCGCCACGGGCTCGGTTTTTTTGACGAGAAAAATAAGCCTGCGATTAAAATAGAAGACCCGAATTTTAGCGAATTAGCTAAAATTGTGCGTGTTTATTTTACTACCTATCACAAGGAGTTTATTGAACCTCAGGAAAAGAGAACTCTAGAACCCCTCAAAAGCGGCCCGTATATCTCAGGAATGCTTGCTGCCGTGCAAAAAATAATTGAGAACGAACAATTTAGTTCCGGTGAATTATACCGGTTCCGGCTTAAAGCCGAACGGTATATTGAGAAGATAAGGGACTCGAACGGCGATGAACAGCTTGTTTTGTTTAGTGAGTTTATGGGTTTTACGCGCGGTATACTGGAATCATTATATAAAGGGAAAGATACTCCGAACTTCGTGACTGAACGGTGCGATACAGCATACGGTGCGATCCTTATGAATGCTGTAACAGTGCCGGGCACAGCGCTTGAAGAAGTGCCCTTGCTCTTGGCCAGAGGCGATTATGGCCTGGCCGTAGAAATAGTGAATAATGAAATAGACAGGATAGATAAAAGCGCTGCTGCGGATGAAAGCCGGCTGAGGCTGGTTGAAGTGGCAGGCATGCTTTTGGAATACCGCGGCAAAGGGTTTGGCCTGGATAGAAATATGAGGGGAAAAATAAATGAATTTATAGTACGCACTGCGGAAGACTATGTGGTTCAGCTGGCAAAAGAAGGCTTCCTTGAGGGGTTAAATCAAAAGCCGGACGGATTGAAAGCTCTTTTGTATACTACCTTAAACAAAGGAGCAGCAGTGCTGGGCGAACGGGGTGACCAGGGCCGTGCAACCCAATGGCTTGCTTATGCAGATAAGATACTTAATAATCTAAAACCAAAGCTAGGGCAGATATCTCAAGGCAACTATAGGGATGAGGATATTCCTTATTTTTCAGCATATATGAGCCTCTATGTTAATACCGTAACAGGCAGTGATTTCCAAATTGCCGTAGACAAGGTCCTGGCCCGGACTCTTGAAAGCTTTATTGAAGAGGCTGTCCTGCCCGGCGGCGGCTGGTCCGTTACCGAGCTTCTTATAGTATTGGATGTCTATGAACAAAGGTTACCTGAGTTTGGTGATAAGATAAAGGAAACGCTAGGTGCCGGCATCAAAGCCAACCTGTATACCGCCATAGAAGTCGCCGGGTAGAAATAGAGAAATAGGGGACGGCTGAGGCAAAAAAAAGGGGTTTTCAATTAACTCAATTTTTAAATTATGCTGCACCGAGGACGCTTTTTACTGAGTTTATGTCCATTGTGCCGTAGTTTTTGTTTATGGATTTTCTTATTGTATAATCTGAAGTTACATCCAACAAAATCATATCTATAACTGCTGTCATAGACCCGGATATTCCTTTTACGCGGTCATTATTCTTTTCTATTAATGAAGAATTAAAGTTGCCTCCAGAAAAGTTTGTTTTACTTATAGCATAGTCACCTTTATCTGTTTCAAGCTCCGCTGGTTTCATTTTAAACTGCTGCAGCAAGGCTTTCCCGATCATTTCTTCATGTAAAGGGTTTGTGAACTTATAGGTTCCTTTTTCATAATCCAGGCCCAATTCCTTACTCTTATTTGATAATGCCTGCAAGATCAATATTTTTTCCGCTACAGCGGTTAAGAATTCCTTCTTTAATTCCAAGTTGCCCAATTCCTGTGACTGTTCATATATTGCAGAGTCGGCTGCAAGCCCTGAAGTTTCAAGAATTCCTTCACTTAAAGCTTTAAGCTGTTCAGGCTCAAGCTTGGGCAGGTCCTTTACGCTCCAGTTATAAGCAAGCCGCCTTGCTTTTTCGGGAGTTTCTATTTTAGCTTTGCCGAAATTTAACAATATATTTAAAATCAAGACGATATTTTTCTTATCAGTGATATCTCTTGTTGCGTGTAGCAATTTTTTAGCGTCCTGGCTGTGGAATATTATGGTATTTGCCAAAGGCAGGTATTCCATATATTGTTTTATGTTCTCTTTTTTGATGCCTTCAGGTATTTCAATATCAATAACAACATTAGCGTCGAATTTCGAATCTGCCGACAATTGGTTGAGTTTAACTATTTGCACGGGTTTTGGCGAAGCTATTCCTTCAGGCATGATTACCGAGATTATAGGATAACCTTTTAAAGCCTCCAAGAAGCTGTTTGCCTCTGTTCCCAAAACACTAAGGTCAAGCCCTACATCACAAAAACCCAGGTCAATAAGCTCCTTAACTTTTTTATAGCCTTCTCTATTTTCTGCCTTATAATTTACATGAATTGCAACTCCGTATTTTTTAGCATTTATAAGCAAGGCTTTTATTTTATTTTCATCGATTTTCTTTTTATCCAAAGCCTGTTGAAAGATATCCCAGTCAACAAGCATCTGGCTGTTGCCGACGGAATTAAATATGTCCAGCGTTTTAATGAAACCTTTTATATCGGAGATGTCCATTTTAAGTATCTTGTTTTCCGCCATTGTCACAGACACCGCATCGTGCTTAATAAGAGTTTTTTGTATGAAATCCTTTATCTTTATTTCCGGGATATTTTCTAATTTAGATGACGGCATTACTAACACTTTGTTTATGCCTGAATCAGACAAAGTCCATTTTATTGTACCACTGGGATCAATATGGTCAACGAGCATTGCCGGTTTAAAGGGAATTTCTAATCCTGCTTCTTCGCAAACCTTTTTAACTTTCTTCTGTGCACTTTTGGCTCCTTTTTCGTTGTCAGTACCGCATAAATGCTTTAAGAGCTGCACAGTGGCCTCTTGCAATTTGTAGCTATCGTCAAATTCGGGTATCCCGAATCCATAGTCACTTTGTTGGGATATTTTTTTAAAGTTTATGGAAAATACCAGAGTACCGTCAATGACCCCAAAACGGGTATCAACCGGCTTACCGTCAAAACTTACGTTAAACTTCGGAAGTTTATTGCTTACCTCACTGTTCGAATTCGTGAAAATAACATGTGTAAATTCACCGTCATTTTTATACTTCCGGATAGTTTCCACAAGCTTGTCCGGGCTTACTATATGGCTTATCATTTTTGAATTTACCTGGCCTGCCTTAAATAGACCCAGAACTTTGGATATAAAAGACGTTTTTTCCTTGTAGGCCGGCCCGGTTTTTTGTGGTTTTTTAAAAAGGTTCAATACCGGTGCCGGTAAACTGCGCATCTTTTGAAAGGCTTTTTCTACGGATTCTGACACGTCATGTATTTCATTTAAATGATTGAGCACAGGGGTAATATGTACGCTGTGAGGCTGGCGTATATAATATGCCAATAAAAGGGTATAGACAAGGCTTGTGAGCTGGTCTACCAAAACCGCTATCCCGGGGGGAGCAAAATGGACGGCAATAAGAATAGGGATAGTAGTTATTAAAAGGTCCAGGGTGCTGAATTCAAGCCATTTTAATTTATCTCTGTGAGTAGCTGTGTCTTTTTCTAAGAGAGCTCTTGCTATAGGAAGGACAGGGATAAGGATATCGGCGATTTCTCCTAAAAGGCCTCTTATGCCTTCATCTTTCAATATCTGGGCTAAGTTCAGCTTGGGTTCCGCTTTAATTTCTTCAATGAATATCCCGCGCAAAGAAAAGTACAAATAACCAAGGAGCGTATTTGCCACCAGAACGAACAGGAAGCTTAAAGGCCCGGTAATGCCGGCTGCTGTATAGAAAATAACTACAACTACGGTATTATAAAGCGCAGACCCGAGAACCGTTACCGTAAGCTGTTTGCCGAGGTTTTGTTTGTTAGAGAGTGAATGGCTTACTATTTCTGAAATGATGGCGATGACCTCGCCTATCAGAATGCTGATGAAGGGTATATGCATCCCGAAAGGGAGCGTAAAAAAATACTTGCCCTCGAGGCTGGCAAAAACCTCTCCTATCCCGGGAGGAAGCCCGAATATTGCAATAGCTAAAGATACGGCGGTTATCACCCCGACAATTAAAATTATTTTCTTATAGTTATCAGGTACGGCATAATTTAATTTTGCTGCTTTTTCCTCTTGCGCAGGTGCAAAGACGGAAGGAGCAGGTTTTGAATATTCATCGACAATGCCGTAGAGCCATTGTAAAAATATCCTGTAGGATGAAATATCCAGTGCTTCATCCAAGGAATGGGCATCTTTCGCCCATGGGCCTATTAGTATTCCGTCAAAAACTTCGCCATAATGATTTCTTCTGACTGCCATGACTCCAAGCTCGGCCGTATCCTGGGCCGCATGTTCTGCATCAATAAGTACCGCCTCTTTACCGATTATTTTTTCTAATATAAGCTTTGCCATCCTTCCGATTTCAAAGTTTTTAGAACTGTCAAAGACGGCGTTCTCGGCAATAACTTTTCCTGAAAGCTCTGAAGTATAGAGACGGTTGAATTCATCCAGCTCCGGCTGATTTGTGCCGCGTAACAATATGTCAGCGGCTGCCCTGGCTGGATTACCTTCTAATGTACCGAGATTGATACTTGATTTAACTAAGCTGGTATCGCCGTACCTTGTAAGAACACCCCATTTCAACGATTCTTTTACAATAGCTGCTATCAAGCCCTGGATAGCATTATTTCCGCCGGACGAGTTGTATGCCGTTACTAAATCTTGTCCTGTTACAAAAATATCTTTATCTGTGACAGGATCTCTGCCAGTTTTTATTTTTACTGTGCTGATTTTTCTTTCTTTTAAATAAAGGTTTAGTCCTGGATCCGTATCTCTGTATTTCTGTTTTAATTCTGCATAAGCTTTTTTTATGATTTCGTTGGCTTGGTCAGTATTTTTGGCCCTGATAACCACTGTTGCATTTTCAGGTATGGCATTTTCTGCAAAACCGCCTTTAAAAAAGACTACCTCTAGTGAAGGTATAGCCTTTACAATATCAATTAATGCATTTACAGCGTTATTCCTTCCGGCGTCTATATCGCATCCTGAATGCCCGCCTTTTCCGCCCTCTAATCTAATTTCCAGCACAGGTGCAGCTTCATTAAGCGGGACAAAATTATCTTTTACTTCACCATTAGACGGAGTTTCTCTTGCAACTTCCAGACTAACTGACCCTGCCAAACCTGTTGCAATACGGGTTTCAGCATTTTTACCGAAATCAACGTCATTATCAAGGTTGATGATATTTCTTGATTTAAACTGGCCCATATCTATTTTGTCTGCGCCTTCCATCTTTTTTTCTTCATCAACGGTTAAAGCAAATTCCATACCGCAATGAGGTTTATTACCTTTAAGGAGCTTGCCTGCAACCAGTAATATTGCAGCTATACCCGCGCCATCATCAGTCCCCAGGTTTGCATCTACGCCTTTTAGCCAGAATTTTCTAGTTCCTTCCCATATCATGGTTTTTACACGTTTTGTCCAGTCTCTGTCCGGCGGGTTTAACACCATGTCCATATGCGCCTGAAGCAGGAGGTATTTTTCTTCACTAATAGTTGGATAAATCCTGACAAGCAAATTTCCTGTATTATCCATAGTGAAAATGCCCGGGACACTAGGGTCTTCCTGGTCGATAAGCTTGCCGCCTTCTATATATTTTAAGCCCAGTGCCGCAAAGTTTTTCCTGAGATATTCTGCCATCTTTTCTTCATGCCTGGATTCGCAGTGGATAGCTACCGTATTAAAAAAAGTGGCCCAGGAAACAACAAAATCCTTCAGTTTTTCATCTAATTTTTTCGGGTCTATCCGTTTAGCTGTAAGGAATGCATTAACGACCTCTTCAGCCTTTTGTCTTGCAACGGCAACCGGCACGCCGTTTAAGGACATCTCGTGGATTGATAGCTGGCGTAGAATTAAGGAAGCAAGTTCTGCAGGGTCTAAATCAACTATGGCGATATCCTGAATCACTATTTTCCCTGAAGCAGGATCAATCCAAACCAGGTCTTCTACAGAGTTAAGCTTATCGGTATCATGCACGATAGTAGTTTCAATTATTTTTTTATTGCCTACAGCCGTGGGTCCGCTGTTTGCCGAATAGACTATTTCCTCCTGGCTTGCATCTGTTTTGATAATAGAATTAAGTTTAATAAAAAATTGTTCTTCATTGTTCCGCGCAACGGGAAGAGGAACTGCAAAGGCCTTTCCTTTTAATTCTTGCCCGGCCTTTTGTAAGATATATTCTCTCTCACCCAAATACAAAACCTTATTTACCAGTAAGCCGCGCAGTTCTTGGAGGTACGGCAGGTTAGCTTTGTCCAGGTTTCTTAAATAACCTATCAGCTCGTCTTTTTTGCCGGTACATATAAAAGATGCTGTATTTAGCATATCAAAAAACTCACCGGCATCTATATTTGTTTTTTTTCTGAATTCTACAGCTAAGTCAGCTATCGCCAGGCTTGTTTCGGCGTCATCCAAGAGGCCGCGTTTTTCGTCTAAAAACCGTATAAGCATACTTGGATATTTGGGGTCGTTTTGCATAGCAGAAATTTTCTTTAACGAGCCGGGCAGTATTACTTCAAGGTTATATAAGAGATAGCAGTAATCCCTGTCAAACTTATTTTCATCATACCTGTAGTTTTGTTCAAGTTCCCTGTTCTTTGATTTAAACGCAGTATACACTTCTTCGGTTAATGCTATTATTTCATTATGTTTTTCAATGCCGGATTTTAATACCGTTTCTATCACATAGCTATTGCCTAAAGCATATAACAGGCCGGATTTACTATATATTTCAATTATTGAATCTGCAGTCAAGCTTGACTGCGGGGTTTTTTCCAGGTTATCGTGCAGTATTTGTGTTAATCCTATGGTTAATTCAGCGGCTCTATCAGGCCTGTCTTCATAACATAGTTCAATAGCTTTCCTGACATCGCTGATACCAATGTTGTTAACATGGGCCTTTATTGCTTCTAAGGCTATTAAGCCGGCTTTATAAGACATTTCAGTTTGATAAGGCTTATAATTTTCATTACCAAAACATAGATCAATAGCTTTCCTGACATCAGCGGAGGTAATGCCGCTAATATGGGACTTTATGGCTTCTATGGCTATCTGTCCTGCCCTGTCAGGCTCGCCTTTTAAACATAAGAAGTCAAAAGCTTTCCTGACATCGCCAGCGGAAATATCGTAAATATGGGCATTTTTCGCTTCTATGGCTATGTCAATGGCATCATGGAGCCAGCCTTTTTTAAAACACAAGTCAATAGCTTTCCTGACATCAGTATCGGAAATTTCACTAATACCTGCCTTTATCGCTTCTACGGCTATATGTCCGGCTTTATCAGGCATGTTGTGTTTATCGTCAAAACATAAATCAAAAGCTTTTCTGAGGTCGCCGGCTGTTATTTCACTAATACCTGCCTTTATCGCTTCTAAGGCTATTTTAGCGGCTAAAGCAGGCTTATCTTCAAGGCACAGGTTAAAAGCTTTCCTGAGATCGCCGGCTGTTATTTCACTAATGCCGGCTTTCATCGCTTCTAAGGCTATATTTGCGGCTCTATCTGGATCGGGACCATAGGATAAGTTAAAAGCTTTCTTCACATAACTAAGGGGAATTTCACTGATACCTATCTTTATCGCTTCTACGGATATATTCCCTGCCATACCGGGGTAGCCGTGTTCAAAACATAAATCAACAGCTTTCCTGACATCGCTGGCGGAAATTTCACTAATACCTGCCTTTATCGCTTCTACGGCTAGAATGCCGGCATCAATAGGCCAGTCTTTTTCAAAAGATTTGTCTATCCATACCTTGATATCGCCGGCAGAAATACCTCTAACATGAGCCCTTAGCGCTTCTACAGCTATAGTACCTGCCAGAAAGGGGACTTTTCTTTCAAAACATGCGTTGATAGCTTTCCTGATGTTGGAAATATTGTTTATGTAATCACATATTTCATTGCTTTTTTCTGGTCCTGATAATTTTTGTGCTAATACCCAGAGTTCATCTGGTGTTAAATTTTCGGCTTTAAGTGGAGGGGCATTGGGATGTTCCATATCGTATTTTGCATGGGTGCGGATATTTGCGGCTTTACCTGCTCTTTTGGCAAGCTTGAATGCTTTGGAAATTGCAGTTTTGTGTATGAGTAAAGAAAGGAAGCTGTAAGTCCAGGCAGAATATGTGGCTGCTGTTATAGCTGCTACGCCCAATGCCATTGTTATATAACCGCTCTTATAGGCGCCAGCGCCTCTGAAATGCTCCCAATAAAACTTAAACGGGTTAAGCGAATCTTTATATTCAAGCTCTGCTATCTTCCTTGCGATATCCCAGGTTAGTTTTCCGTTTTCGGGTATAAGGTGCCTGTTCTTGGGAAGGACAAGAGATGCAGCTGCAGCAGGTTTAGTAGGCAGTGTCTCAGCAGTCGGCCCGGACTCTTCATATTCATCTTCCGTCTCCGGCTCTACCATATTTAGAGCTGTTGTAAACACAAACTTTCTATTAACTGCAATATCTTTTAACTGCTTAATTATTGCTTCCCGGTTGCCCGGGATCTGGTTAGAGGCTACAAATAAATCAATGTCTTTTTTAGTTCCGGTTTCCTGCAGTATAAAAACCTTTTTAAGAAGGTTCTTGGCCAGCTTGTGCATCTTTTCAAGGTCTTTCTCATCTTCCAGGACAAAATCATAACGGCCGTTTTTGGGGATAAGAATTCCGGCATCCCTCAGTTCCTTTATTATGATATTGTAGCCCTTCCAATAGTCCTCGTTATCCGTTAAGGCAAACCCGCGGAACATCGTTGTTATGAAAGAAACGTATTCCTCTCTGGCTTTTTGAAAGTCTATTTCTTTGTTAAAATACCGGTCTCCGGTCGTATAAATCGAAAAAATCTCAGCTACGAGCTCTAAAATAACATCGAGATTTTTACCGAGTATGCTGTCCCTTGATTCTAACCCGAAAAGAAGCATGTGGCCTATTTCATGGTGAACGGTCAGGTCAATTAAACTTTCAAAACCCGGTACGTATTTTTCCGCATTGTTGAACAGGCTCTTGGCTATTTGCCCGATAGCATCGCCTATAGTCAATTTAAACAGGTTAACACTTATTATACTGGTGTTTTCGTCTAAATCCTCATCACCGGGGTGCGTCATGCCGAGGCTGGGATAATTACAGTAACTGCGGTCAAAAAATGTGTTATATAAAAGCACTTTTTTTGTTTGTTTCCCTTTTACACCGCTCCTGTACTTCTTAAGTACTCCGGCAAACTCCGGGTCATCTTCTGCCAGGCGGTCTATGGACGCTTCATAGTTTTTCAAATCCCGGTTTATTTTCTGTGCTTTATCTCTCCTGTCTTTATCTGTTATCCAGATATAGGTTTCATAAAACATCTTCTTTTTTGCTACGTCATCCGGAGTATAATCGGACGGGGCAAGAACAAAAGTAAAAGGCAGATCCTTGGTCCTGAGCCAGGCCCGGGATACATTCTGAAACAAAGCGTCGCACTTTGCTATATCTTTTTCCTTAAGCGCTATTATTAGCACTCTAATATATTCCTTCATTTTCTTGTTTATACCCTCGACCTGTTCTGCAAGCTCAAGAGAATCGCATATCTTTTCTATTTCTTCGCTGTACTCTTCTGCAAACGGGACAGCTTTCAGTTCCCAGTCTCCGTTGACGAAGTTTCCTTTAATTACCGTATAATGGCTTAAAAGCGCGGCATTTTCTTTAGGCTGGCCCGGATGGTCGGCTATATATTTTTCTATGGCTTCGGCAGTAAGCCCGGGCGGGTAGAGCCCCTTGCCTGCAAGATCCTTAGTGCCCCTGGGTGCCTGCAAACGATGCAATTTCTCGACCCGGTCACAGGCGTTCATAACATACTGCATGCATTCCCTGTTGGCTTTTGATAACCTTGAAAGCTCTTTTTGCTCGAATACAACCGGCACAAGCACGCTTTTTCCTCCGGAAGGTAGTGCTTTTATTTCATTTAGGTCCCATAAAGAGTGGAAAAGCTTTCCTGCTGGCCGGCTGTAATAAAATGACGTTATGGTAATTATAAGCGTTACGATTACTGCGACAGGGGAAGAAAAACTGTTAAAGCTTGCCCATGCCACAGCTATGCTTAAAAGTAGAGGAGCGGCAAAATAGTTGAAAGCAGTGATTCCTATAACACCTATAAGCCTTGAGAAACCCGGTTCATGCGCTTTATAGAATTCTTTCGGATGCAGGGATTCTTCGTATTCTATCTTGCCTATCTGCCTTGCTATCCACCAGTTTGACTTACCTGCTTCTTTCCATTGCTGTACCTGAGCTCTGTTCTTGGGAAGGATTAAGAATTGCGATTTAAATGCTGACTCTATATTTTCAACTTTTGTTGAAGGAAGCGTAAGGGGGGTATTTGGTATCTGATAATTAAGCATTGCGCCGGGATTTCTTTCAAATTCTTTTGTTGTAGCGATAAACTGTAAAAGGCTTTTTACTGCCTGTTCTTCGGTTATAGCTTCCTTAAATGTGGCTATGCCGCTTTCCGGATGGAGATCAGTGTTTTGCCCGGAATTTATAAGCGTCAAATAATTTCTGGGGAATCTAACCCCCTGGTTATACAAGTTATCCAAGGCCCTATTCATTTTTTCTTTAAAAGCATCGGTACCTTCCAGGTAAATGCCGTATCTCGTTAGCTGTGGCTTGAGACTATGTACGATAAACCCTGCTATAAAATTTGTTTTTGCCAGAGACTCAAGCTCAACGATGTTTTCTTTAGGCTTATACGGGATTGTTATTTTACCTGTAGCTTTGCTGTAAATAAGAACCGGTATCCTTGAGCCAACAGCAAATTGCCCCCTGATAAGCGCCCTAAGCAAAAGGGAATCGTCTTTATAAAATTCCTTTAGGTCAATTCCTTCCGGAACAAAAACGGTAATGATTCGTGTCCGCCTGTTGTAAGCGGAGGAAATATCTTTTATCTTAGAGCCCTGCATAACCTGAACCAGAGGGTGGTAAGATAAGTTTGTCATAAGCTTAAATTCTATTTCTGCTTCGAACTCGTCGGCTTCTGCAAGCACTTTATCCAATATCTTTTCGGCCTTTTCCTGCAAATTCTGTAGTTCCGCTGTATTGCTCTGATACTCTCCGGTAAAATATACACTATTAGTACCTGTTTGACGGGACTTAATAACTCCTTTTTCTGCAAGTATTGCAAGCATTTTATCTGCTTCTTCCTGGAGCAAATAGAACTCTTCCCTGAAAAGTTTAGGTGTATAAACCAGGCCATTAGCCATTTTGCCTTTCATAACCTCAATGATTTCGTCTATATTATATAAAGGCCTATATTCACTAATCTTATATTTGTCCAGGCCTTCAATAATCGATAATCTATGAATCCCGTCAACACTTATCGGCTGTTCGTCCCACCAATAACCGCGTTGTATAATACCTATAAACTCATACAGTAAAGGGAACCAGGATAGATATTTTTTCCCGTGAGTTAAGGTCCAGTTAGCCGTTTGATATATGGTTCCTGCTGTGCCGTGGTAATAATAGAGAAAGCCATCCTGGCGGTTTTTTAAAGAAAACAGATTCATGGCTGCATAACCTCTTCTTAAATAGAGGTATTGTATGACTGATTCTAAATCTACTATTGATAATCTGGAGATGAACCTTTTAGAGGGGATGAATGTTGTTCTACCCGGGACATCCCGCACTCCAAAACGATTTTGAAAACCGTCCCAAAGAGGCTGTTCAACAACAACCAGCCTTTCCGGGTGCAGCAGGTCATCGTTCAATTGCTCAAGGATTTTTTTATCATAAGGAGAACTTGATTTTTGAAGTTCATCTCTTAGATCCTGAAGGGCTTTGATGACTGAATCCTTGGAAATTTCATTGACCTTACTTTTATAGATTTTAACCTTGAATAATAAATATACGGCACTTGGAACAATTACTATTGCCGTAACTACCTGTTGCCAATGTATAACAAAAAGGCCTAAGAGAAAAAGGCTTGCGCCAGTAAAAATGATAAAAAGAGGATATAACTCATGTTTGATACGGTAATTCCTATATTCAGCTCTAAGCGATTTTTCCTGAGATTTTGTCAATGGTTTATAAGTCTTTCCTGCAGTATCGGCAATTCCGTTTTCTTTTGATTTTTCCAAAGCAGTTTCAATTATTTGCCTCAGCTCATTTTCATCCGGTGTTGTAAAGCTATCTGCATTTTTAGCCTTGGGAAGCACTACGTCATTCTTGTTGCCTGAGCGGAACCTATGAATATTTTCAAGGTACGTAGCCGACCAGTGGGGTTTTCCTGCATCACGCAAAAAGTTAATGAGTTTATCGAGGTTGTCTGAAAAATAATTATTTGAACGGCCGGTTAAAGTTACTTCGCTTCCAACAGGCCTATAGTCGATAGTGTCCAGAAGAACTTCAGTGCCGGGGTTTGTAAGGTAAGCAGTCAGGATTTTTAACAGGTAATCCGCGTTTTGTTTTTGAGCAACCGAAAAAGCCCCGAGAACATATTTTTGTTTTGCTGAAAGCGGTTTTTTTGAGCTGATTGTTTCTTTAACAGAATCGAAGACAAAACCCGGGATTGCTAACGAGGGACCGTTTGACCGGTATTTAAGCAGGCATATCGCGTCAAACATTCCCGGAGCAAAATCATCTTTATTGTTGAACCTGATTAAATCCAGAGGCGATGATTCTAAATGTGCCTTCCAGCCGGAATTTCCAACATTCGGAGAACCGAACGGATAAGCTGATATCTCTACTCTATGACCCAATTCATTTTTATGCTGTAACCATTTCAAGTGGCCCGCACAAAGGTTGGTCAAGGCACCACCCAGGGAATGGCCTGTTACGATTATCTGGTCCGGGTTTTCAGCCTTAATTACTTCGATGATAGTGTCTTTAACCGCATTATAACCCCGGTTAAAACCTTCATGGACTTTAATATCACCTGGTTCATCCTTAAGCCAGTCAGGGGTTACCTGCCTGTAATCAAAGTCCATTAGCAATTCGTTGATATTTGATAAATCCGTTCCCCTGAAACTAATGTAAAGCTTCTTTTTGCCAGAAAATCCTTTTTTAACTTTTCGGCAGATAAGCACCTGAATGTCATTTTTAGGGTCTTTTACGTCTATCCATTCAACTTTTTCCAGGCCCTTAAAGGCCTCAAAATTTATTTTTGCCAGGGGGATTGAGCTGAACCTGCTCCGCAGATATTTTAGCGGATTAAATTTTTTCCATTTGAGATGTTTTTTAGAATAATCATTCCATTGTGATAAAGCACTATATTTTTTAAAAGGTTCTTCCGGGATATCATAATATTTATATGCAAGGTTAGCTAACTCCATTGAAGTTACAACTTCTTCTACCTTTTCAGTGTCCAAGTCTATTTTAGCAGGTTCCTCAGGCTTGATTTTGCTCATTTCAGGCAAGTCAAATAAGGCGTGGATAAGCCTGCCGAGATAATTGCCAATCACGAACGAAGACGTTACAGCTATAACAAGCGTAACAGCAAGCAGAACAGGGGATGTAATGCTGCCAAACCAGTGTCTGCCTACGAATACAACGATTAGGGGCATATAATTGCAGATAGTTATAAGGGCAGTTTCAAATAACCTTGCTATATGGCCGCCTTTATAAGCTTTGCCTGTTATGTTACCTTTTTTATCAACAGAATCCTTATAATGGTCCAGGTAGAAAGTTATCGGGGAATAGGTGGCCCAAGCTTCTGTGTTGGCAAGCTGCCAGGCCCTCTGCCAGGCAGTACCCTGCAGTTGTTTAACGAGCTGCTGGTTCCTGGGAAGGATCAAACTTCTATCAGTTTTATCGGAGACTGCCGGAAGAGAAGCTTCAGCTTTTACCGGTTTAACATCTATAATATGCGAAAAATCAGGTGCTTTTGATTCTTCTGTTTCTAACACAGGAGACAGCATGCTTTGCGGGAATAAAAGATTTTTTACATGTTTTTGTGCATTGGCCTTAATTCCCGCAATTCTTTCAGGGTCTTTGAATAAAGCTGTAAGAGCTTGTTCTAATGATGATGTCAAACTCCTTTCTTCAGCAAGGGCAACTATTTTTTCAGGCAGGGCAGAAGGTTCCGGAGATTCTTTTATCAGGTCATACATATCTTTTGTAATCTGGGGATCTTTCCCTGCCATCGGGACAAGGATTCCTGTTTTCCCGTTTTCAATCTGCATCCTTAAACCGCCGACATCGGTGCCGATTATTACAGCGCCAGCAAGCATTGCTTGTGAAACTACCAACCCGTACCCTTCATATATTGCGCTGTGCAAAAGGACCGAAGCGGTTTTATATAAAGCATTTATTTCAAGTTGATCGATGTCATAAGGTGTTAGTTTGTCAGGATCATAGCCCATTTTTATCAAAGCTTGTCTTTCTTCATCGGTAAGGGTAATAATTTCAATGATAGAACTCAGGATATGTGCGTTTTTAAGCCCCGCATTTTTGGACAGCCAATTTAGAATGCCTTGTTCAGCAGAAGCACACTTTGACTCAAAATTTGTTCCTGTGGCGCCTATAACTCCTATATGGGCATACTGAATTTGTCTGCCTGTTTTTGCTAATTCTTTTTGCGCTTTTGAAAATGCAACAAGGCCTGATATAGGGTCTTTCATGGGGTGGAAACGCGAGTCCTGGAGGACTAGAGGCATGTCAGGGTCTATATTGTATTTTTTTAATACTGCTTTTTTCCATTCAGGAGTTATTTCTTGGTTAATATAATTAAGCGGGTTTATTCCATGCTGAAAAACAGCAGATTTGATTGGCATATCAGGGATGAAATAATCCTGGTTGTAAAACAAGGCTAAATCAGCGCCTTTGATATTTTCAAAAAGGTAAGCTTTTGCCTGTTCTGTTGCTTTTGAATAATCGGACCAGAAATAACAGCATACTTTAATATGCGGGTATTTTTCTTTTATAAGCTTTGCAAAACGCATCTGGTACGGGTCTAAAAGAAAAACATGAGTGACGCCTGTAAAATCGATCTTTCTGAAACAGCTTTCTATCGCTGCTTCGTAATAGTCTTTATCTCTCCTGCTTAGTTCTACATCATATCCGTCCAGCCCTTGATAGAGCTTTCCAAAAATTTCATGAGAGCCGAAGGTAGAGTTTGATTTTTTTAATGTAACATACTGCTTATAAGGTATTCCTGCAAAACCCATCAGCCCTGCTGCTTCCTGCATCGTTTTTTCAATTCCTCCGCCCGGGCCGTAGTTAGAAATAGAAACGACATTTGTTCTTGTGGCACCGCCGGATTCGGCAAATGCTAAAATCTCATCTACTTTTTTCTGTACTTCCGGATAAGATTCAAAGCCTTCTACATATTCTTTGCTCCAAGCTGGATAGTCGTTTCCCGATACAGAAAGTTCATTATCAATGGATTTTAATTCTTCCGGAATGTCAAATCCGGCATCTATTGAGCTGTTTAGTTCTTCAAGAAAGCTGAGTATCTTACTCAGGGCTTTTGTATCAGGTGCTTTGCCTTCAGGAATATCGAAAACCATGTTATTTGCGAGCTTACAGGCTACCCTAAGCAAATATGCCCGCATGACTTCGGGCAGAAGTTTTAATTCATCTTCGCTTAATTCAAAACCAAGTTCTTTTGCCCTTCGTTGGTAATTGTAAACCATAACAAGGATAGTTCGCTTATCAAAATTCGGCGGGATTGTGCAGAAATCTATCAGGCGGGTATCAAGGCGCAGCCAGTCATAATCAAATTTTCCATTTATTCTTTTATTTTTAGCCACCGTTACATTTACAGGGCTGAAATCACCGTCTACCATTAGTTGAGGGACTTTAGTCTTCAAACTTCTCATGGCTTCCATTGCTTTTTTATGTCCTGACAAAGCTTTTTGAAGTGATTCTAAATTAGCTTGAAGGAATTCAATCCCATCGTTAATTTCTCCGGGTTCACGAAGTTTTCCTTGCAGTTCTTGAAGCTGTTGTCCTGTAAAATCCTCATCCAATATTGTTTTTTCTTTATCCGATTTATATAAATTTGGGCAGGTTCTTGAGGCATTGTGGTAATCAGCTAAACGTTCGCTGGCTTCAACGAGCATGCTTCCGGTAAAAGCACCCATTTCGAGTGTCAGGCCTTCCTTATATTCCATCACCATATAACGCGAATTATTTATTTGAACATAGCCCTTGCCGCTTATTGTGGAATAAACTTTAGCTGCTTGAGGAAAACCGTGTCCTTTTATCCATTCGGTAAACCTTACTAGGAAATTTTGTTCATCGTCCGTTACTGTTTTATTTACTCGTTTTATTACGAAGCTTCCTTTTTCTGTTTTAACAAGCCCAGGTGCAATGCTTCTTAAACCCTCTCCCATTCCTCTCCTTAATTTTACCGGCGGTTTCAAAGGTTTGCCTAAATCATATTGGTTAAGAATATCTTTATACGGTATTTCATCTTTTGGTAATTCTGGTAAGATTCTGTTCATTTCAGGCAAGTCAAATAAGGCGTGGATAAGCCTGCCGAGATAATTGCCAATCACGAACGAAGACGTTACAGCTATAACAAGCGTAACAGCAAGCAGAACAGGGGATGTAATGCTGCCAAACCAGTGTCTGCCTACGAATACAACGATTAGGGGCATATAATTGCAGATAGTTATAAGGGCAGTTTCAAATAACCTTGCTATATGGCCGCCTTTATAAGCTTTGCCTGTTATGTTACCTTTTTTATCAACAGAATCCTTATAATGGTCCAGGTAGAAAGTTATCGGGAAATATGTGGCACGGGCCTCTGTGTTGGCGAGCTGCCATGCCCTTTGCCAGGGAGTACCCTGCAGTTGTTTAACGAGCTGTTGGTTCCTGGGCAGGATTAGCGGTCTCCCTGTTCCAAACAATATATTTCCAATGTTTTTAAACCATTGTTTAAGTGTCTTCCTGGTTTTGTCTTTATTCGTTAAATGCAGCAAATTATCCCGGAATAGCATGACATCTTTAACATAAACAGCTGCAAAGTGGGGCTCCGCAAAGTTATTTAGAAAATATGCAATTTTAGTGTTAAGATCAGTATCCGGATAATCGGCTAAGAATATTTCTTTGCCGGCATGAACGTATTCCGGTCTTGAACGAAACGTTAACTCATAAAGATCAAGCATCTGCGGGAACGGCAAATCAGGTGCAATATCCGCTTTCGTATTAAATCTGATAAAATCCGCGGCTAAGGATTCAAGATGTTGCTTCCAAGCCGAATTTCCGACTTGCGGGGAACCAAACGGGAAGCCTGAAACAGAGATTCTTTGGTGTAACTTCTTATTATCCTGCAGCCATCTTAAATGTTCATAACAGAGATGGGTCAAAGCGCCGCCCAAGGAATGGCCGGTTACGATTAGCTGGTCCGGGTTTTCCTTATTGATTATTTCAATTATCCTGTCTTTAACTGAATCATAATTCCTGTAATAACCTTTCTGAACTAAAATTTCGCCCGGTTCATTCTTAAGCCAGTCCGGAGTTATCTGTTCATGATCAAAATCCGCCAGCCATTCATTGATTTTTGCAGGTTCAGTTCCCCTGAAACTAATGTATAGCTTTTTCTTACCAAAAAACCCTCTTCTAACATTACGGCAAATCAATACCTGCGTGTCAATTTTCGGGTCATCGTTGTCTATCCATTCAACTTTTTCCAGGTCGTCCAGAATTTCATGATTTTCATTTGAGCCAAAGAAAGGCAGCGAAGGCAATGTATTAAGAATCCTTATCAGGAATTTTATAGGATTAAAACCTTCCCAGAGAGGATGATCTTTTGCATAATCTCTCCATTGGGATAACGGGGTGCCTTTCTTGACCGGTTCTCCCGGTATTTCATAATACTCATAGACAAGATTGGCTAATACCATTGATGCTGCAATTTCATTTATTTTGTCTTCTGAGAGTTTGAGGTCTAGGGTTCTTGGGTCCACATATGTTGTGTCAGGCTGGATTTCAAAGATTTCAGGCAGGTCGAACAAAGCATGGATAAGCCTGCCGAGGTAATTGCCCAGCCCATAGGAAGACGTTACTGCTATAACAAGTGTGACAAAAAGTAAAACAGGGGAAGTTATACTGCCGAACCAGTGCCTGCCGACTAACAAGACAAGTACAGGCACCAGGTAATTGCAAATAGTTATAAGGGCAATTTCAACCAGCCTTGCTGTTTGGCCGCCTTTGTAAGCTTCGCCGGTTTTATTTCCGTCTTTATCATAATAATCCTTGTAATGGCTGGTAAAGAAAGTGATCGGAAAATATGTATCATAGGCTTCTATTTTAGCCAGCTGTTTTGCCCTTTGCCATACCGTGCCCTGCAATGTTTTGACAAGTTGTTGGTTTCTGGGAAGTATCAATGACCGTGATTTTCGTTCCGGCCTTATTTTTGCTGCTGCACCCACAGGCGCTATGCCAAGTTTTTCTCCTATGAGTTCCCCGATCATCTCTACAGGCGGGTAGCCCTGCTCCATCGCCTGCTTTAGCATTTCTTTTCTTGAAAGGTTCAGGCTTTTTGCAGCCTCGTCGATTGCAAGAGAACCCACCGCATACATGCTGAGATTTCCGGGGTTTCTGCCCCACATTTTGAAATAATCCCTGTTTTCTTCCGATGTTAAAACCGTTGCAGCCGTTTCAGCAGGTTCAGCGATGTTAAAGTACGGCAGGTATTCTTTTGCGAAAGCTTTAGGGGTCCTATTCCCTGAAAGAATGACCTCTAAGTCATAAAGTCCGGAGACGTAGAAAGAGATAAGCTGTTTATAACACCCGGCTGCTATCACCTTTTTTGCAGCTTCAAGTTTATCTTCCGGGACATTCAGGGATTCTATTATTTCATCAAACATCCCCGAATAAATATTCTCTACAATAAACTGCTCGTTCTGAACTGCCAGCCCCTCTTCGACGGGTAGGTCATAGACAGTCCCGTAAACGCTCTGAAGCATTTCGTCTTTGTTTCTCAGCAGCCTGTAATTGGTATAGGCGTGCACTATATGAATAGTTTCATGAAAAATAAGGTCAAAGAGCTCCGAAAGCTTCCATTCGTAATCTTTATTGAATTGAATTACAAATGACGGGGGCGACCCATCTGGCTGCAAAAAGATTTCGGCCTCAGCTGAAAAACCTTCACTGTACCCGTAAATATCTTTAACTTCTTTACTTGAGAGAAGCCGGACTTCTATAGGCGGCACCTTCATGCCTAATTCCTTTTCTATCAATTCAGATACTTTTTTAACAAGAGCGTCAAAATCAATGTTTTTTAAGTTAAAACTCGTTGTTGACAACAGCTTAAAATCTTTATTAAAAACATTTTTCTTCTTTACTGTTTCGTAATTCTTCTTAAAATCAGCCATCTGTTCCCGTATCAGAGGTATATAGCTCTCAATTTGTGGAAGCGCTTTGGCCGGCATCCTGTCCCTGGAAGTTGAGGCCCATGGAATATTAAGCAATTCTTCATAAGTATATGGTTTACCTGTTTTGGGGTTTTTGTTTAGAGATAAATAAAGCGTATATTTCTGTGTAATTTTTTCTTTTAGCCTATTAAAAGAGCCCAGCGATCCTGCGGGCAGGTTTTCCCTTATTAGGTCAAGCGACTCTAAAAGTTCTGAAAGCCGCTCTATAGTCGAAAACAGCTCATGCGGGTCTACATTGTTAATATCCGGGTAAAACTCAATTAAATCAAAGATTTTAGACACTCCGTCAAACTGCCCTGCTTTGTTATCCTTGCTATTTTTCATTATGGACAAAACATACTGGATTTCATCAAGCATATTCCCGGGCTTATTTCTTAATTTAAGATAGTCTTTTGCTGCCTGAAGGATAGCCCGGTTTGTTCTTGAAACTGCATCGTGGTTATCCGGTAGCCGGGCTGCCAGGGCTTCAAGCTCTGCCTCCAGTACTTTTGGCGGCTCAAGCAAAGCCTCAATGACTTTTCCTACATCTTTTGGTATATAGCCGTACTGATATGCTGAAGCAGGGTGTATCTTCGTAAACAATTTTTTGATATCGGTTACTGTTTGATATTTTATTTGGCTTAATATTGAGATAGTTTCAGCTGCAAGATTCCTTACTTCCAGAGACGGGTCATTTTGGGCAAGTTGGCTTATGGCATCTATTGCTTCAATCTCGTTAGACCTTAATAAGGCGTATATCGCCGATGTTCGGACGCTTTCTGCATGGTCTTTCAGAGCTCCTCTTATTGCATCAAATATCCTTTTATCTGAATGTAGAGGAAAAACATCTGAATCAAGGATAAGAAGTATTTGATTCCTGACGACCTCTGATTTTTCTCTATATAGCAGAGATATAAGGACATCTGCGGCTGAAAGATTACTTCTTAGCTGGGTAACAGCAGTTTCTCTTACTTTTTCATTTTCATGATATAGCAGCGGTTTTAAAACTTCGAGTTCGTCCGCTTTGCCGCTTAATAAAATATATTCGGAAATTGCAGCCCCCCGCACTTGTTTGGCACTTTCTTTTGCGATAAGCTCAAGCAGGAAAGGTTTGTCATCTACTGCTTTATGCCATTTTGTCAGGCTGTAGATCGCGGTAATTCTCTCATATTCGCCTTTTAATGTATCTTTTATCAGCCTTATTGCCGAATCGTGTTCTGAGATGTCTGCTTCATGTTTTTCTCCGATTTTATCAAAAAAACTCTGGAGTTTTTCAAAGTTGTCTAATGAAACTATATGTTGTGCCTTGCTTTTTAGCGAAGCGACAACATCTCTTTGAAGTTTTGGTTCCAGGGCTTGCCATATTTTAAAAGCTTTATTAAATTCGGTTTCTGTAGTGCTGAAAATTAAGTTTTCAAAATATTTCTCCAATTTTTTAATGAACTGGGTGTCGGAACTTGCTGAATATCTGCTGTTAAAACAATGAGTTATTTGTTCAGGCCTCAGCAACGGTAGGAGCAAGTCGTTTTCAAGCCCTAATCTGGAATAAATGCCAAGGACAATGTCCCCTCCGGGGATAGCTTCAGCTTTATTATTTGCAGCAGTTCCTGCATATAACAAGATAGTTTCCATGAAGTTTTCAAATATTCTTTCCCTTATTTCTTCAACTGTCGTCAGCGGATATCCTGATTTTTGAACCTGCTCCTCAATGGATAAATCCGGCTCTTGAAGAGCTATTTTAGAGTTTTCCCCGAATTTGTCAACATAGGTTTTGTAATCTTCAGGGCTTAAAAATACTTTTAATACTGCCCGGGCCGGTATCGGGTTAAGAAATGCTAATTCTCCGAACTGCCCTCCATCACCCTTATAGATCGATTTTTGATTAATAATAGTCCTTAAATAATCAGTGCTCAGTACAATCCAAATTCCACCGCGTTGTGGTTTAGTTTCGTTTATTCCTTGATACTCTGAATAGGCAAAATGTTGGGAAGTTTCTAGTTTGCCAGTATAAGCGATTCCATAATCAGCTATATCTTTTGCTGTCTCAGGAAGGTTTTCGGGTAAACTTATGAACCTGATCAAACTCCTATTCCGGGGCAGTAAATAAATAAGCCTGTCAGACTCCATATCCGGCATGTAATTTAGGTTAGATTTGCCTGCATTTAATAGTAAATTAGCCGCAAGAAAAATATAATAAATATTTATTCCATACATATTTATTATATTTCTAAGATGCATTTCACTGATATTTCCTGCATCCTGCATGCTTGTATAGATTTCAAAAAAAGCTTTTGCGCCGGGTGTATCCTGAGCAAGGTGTTTTTCTACTATATTCTTTAGTAATAACAATCCTTTGTTTTGATAGAGGTTTGCCAGTATTTTCTTAAATTTCTCCATTTCATCTTGAGTCAATGAATTGCCAAATTGCCTGAAATTACCTGTTAAATTACGGTCGTAAACCCCAATCTGTTCAGGAAGCGGGGTCCCCATAGCATCAAAACGCTTTTTAAGAAGAGCTAAAGCCTCATCCTCTTCCTTTTTTGTCTTTACATCACGAAGATACAAGCGGCCGGGCATACCGCCGACAACAGGAACGAGCTCTTCCCAGGATACACGGCCTGCATCGAACGTGACTTTTCCTTTATTGGCAAAATCTTTTATTGAAGTGATTTTATGCTTATTCAGGATTGTTTCTTTTATTGGTTCAATTGCTTCCCAGAATCCGGGAGTTTCATTAGGTTTACATGAAGGGCAGGGAATGAACCCAAGCTCTACAAGTTTCCTAAGCCCTTCATCTCCGACCGCCAGCACGACCTCGTTACTTTCCTTAGGGCCGTAATTCCCGCTGCGGCAGCCCGGGTGCCCGAAAAGCCCGGTACCAAGCCTTGCCGACCATATTTGAACAGGGCTGTCGTTCACATAGGACGGGTCGTTGTTCATATAGGACGCTAATTTTTTGTCTGCCGGAAGGCCGAGTTTTTTCGCAAGCTCGGACGGGGTCATCTTTTCCCATTTGCCGTTATAATATACGGAATAAGATACTGCCTCAGGGCTCTTTTCTTCACCGGGAGTTGGTCCGCTTTTCATCAGGGGTGCGAATATAGGTGTGGTTATTGCATTAATGAACGTATGTATGAATTTATTTACAGGGTGTCTTTTAAAGGGTATTATTAGCCAGAATACTGCCATTATTGCTATTCCGGTTATTCTTGCAGCAGCCTGCACTAAGGTAAGGGGGGAAAGTATTATTGCTTTTATCCAGTCAAGCTTTGTTTCAGGTTTTGAATAATGGCCTATAAAGAAACTCCAGATGCTCTGCCAATATTCTTTCTTTAATGGGTTAAACGAAAACATCTGTGCTATTTCGTCATATTCTGCTTCGGGCGCATAACTCCAAGACGCCCAGATCCTGTGGGCACTGTTGATCCAAACTTTCTTATACCACTTTTCTCTCTTATATTTATCACTCCAATTAGCTGCATTGTTGTAATGCTTCTCTTTCAGGTAATTTTCAAAGGTTCTCGGCTTCATCAATCCTGCTGCTGAAAGAGGTTTGCTTTTACTTGCTTCGCCGGTTACAGGGTGCAAACTAAGGGTTTCAACATTATGCCAGGTTACCATATCATCAAATTTGTCTAACTCCACTGTATCAAACGCGGAATACCCTACAAATTCCTGCTCATGCCTTTTGAGTATCTCTTTTAGCTTTGCATAATCTTCCGGAGGAATATCTTTTACTATGTAAGTAAGTGTAACATGCCCGATAAATGTATTGTCTGTACCAATATCTCCGGGCTGCGGCCTTAATGCCTCATGCAGACGGTTTCTTATTCCAACAATTGTATCAAGGTCAGCCCTGCTTGCCGGGTGTACGCGCAACATAAGCGATGTACCTGCAGATAAGGCCAACCCTGAACTAAATATTTCGGCACTTTGGACACCTTCTTTTTCAAGTTCGCCGAATACTTCATTAACAGTGTCTTTGATCCTGCCCGAAGTTTCTTCATCCGGCCAGGTTTTAATATTGTAGAGAGTCATATGCAAGGTTTCCTGCGGAACGAATGAGAAATATTGTCCCAGGCCCTTATCTTCAAGTTCTTTCTGCAAATCGCTGCTGAATTTTGCTAATGCTTTATAATGTCTCGTTTCCTTTCCGATGAAATGAACTGCAGACAAGCCAGGGAACGGTTTTGCTTTTCCGTTTTCTTCATATTTCTTACCGGCTTCCTGGGAAAGCCTGATGTCGTTCGCTTTATAACCAAACCATGCCACGCTTCCATCCATCGGTTCTTCGTATTTTATTACGGCAGCATCAGGGGCATCGCTGCATGCATAAATCATTCCGGGAGTTATCTGTTTTTCGTTTTCTTTAATAATTTCGAGTAGTTTAAACCGGTAGGGTTGGAGTTTCTCCATATAGTTCATGAACCTTTGAATAGAAAATTCACCGTTTTCCGGATTAATAATCTTATCAAGATCCTGACGTAACTTTCCTTCCGGAATTGTTTTTAGCAGCTCTTTTAAATATTTTAGGATCCAACCCTGTTCATTATGATAGGAAACTGCAGGGCCGTTCATTCTGGATGCGATATTTAAACCTCTGTAAAACCCTTCAAGCCCCGGGCCTGTTGTCAAAAACGTTCTGCCTGAATCATCAGTGAAACTGTATGTCGCGCCTTCAAACAATGCTTTAATAAGTTTATCTATATCAAAGTCTGATAACTCTTCCGGTAATCTGACACTGCTTTGTTCAATTGGTTTGCCCAGGTAATCTTCTGGGCCTTTTTCTTTATCGATTACTGCTTGCGGAGCGGCTTCTGCCTCTTTTCCCAATAATTCCTCTGCAGTGACATAAGTTGTTTGTATGTCCGTAGGAATAAGGATGATCTTCTTATTAGCATTTTCGACAATTGCAGGATCCAGCTTAACAGCTCTTAAAACATCTATCCTGGACTTAACAGCCTGCTTATCTTTAAGGTCGACACCTGCAATTATTCTTTTAACTGCACCCATTATTTTAGGGTCTTCCAATAACTGTTTGTCTTTAATTATGGTTTTAAGCGCCGGCCCCAACTCATCTATTGAAGTGATGCCGCTGGCCAGTACGAGTATCGCTATATCTTCAGCTATAAGTTCATCAACAATATCAGGGATGGGTTGAAAATCAATCCAAAATGTGTTTTGAGCAGTTATATTTAGAGTGCCCCTATCTACAAATTTTCTTAAAAGAAGGTTGTAGACATCAATATAGGTCTCATTGGCATCGTTCGGGGAATCCAGCCTTAAATTCCGGAAAGCATTTACTATGAAAGTCGTATAATTAGACGCATTTAGCAACTCGTCCTTTTTGTTACGGGAAATCTTATAAAGGGTATAAAGTTCAGCAGATAATTCATCGGCAAAATCAAAGTTTGAACCAAGGTCGTCTTTCTTTACTCCGATGGCGGTATGACCCTTTTCATGCACAACAGTCGTATAAAGAAAAGATTCAAAAGTTACAAGCTGCGCCTGGTCCTCATCTAGTAACACGTCGGGTACAAGAAGTATTTGAGCTATGGGTTTCATCATGGCAATGAATTTTGCCTTAAGAGCCGTTATATAAAGCTGGCTTTCAACCTTGCCCCACTTTGTTTCCGTTTCTATCCTGCTCGGTGCAACCATGCCTAAGTCCGGTATATTGGTAAATTTAACATCATACACGACCTGGTAGGCTCTAAAATCTGTTTTAAAATCCTGCTTTATATCGAATTCTGTAAGGTCAGGTAACCAGCCATCAATTGAGTTTTGTGCGTTTTCGTCTCTTACTAAAATCAATATACCCGGAAACATTTTTACACTGCATAGATTGTCCACATAATAATCGCTTACTTCAAAGATCATTGAAAACGGCGGGTTTTCAAGGTTTACAAACGCCTTATGAGCTGCTTCTTCAACCCCCAGATAGGTCATATCAAGAAGCGACTGTGACTCAGAGTTTTTTAAGTACTCTTTGTACAAACCCGACCTATCAAGTTCTTCTAGCTGTTCAATATCATAAGCCAATAAAAGCGCTGCTTCCCATCGTATATATTCCTTTAATTTATCGTCATTTGTTAAGGCAGCGGCTTCTAAAAGGTATTTGGCAGCATTTCTTAAACTTTCCTTTATGGCAGGGCCCATTTCTTCATCTTCTGTATAGAGCGTCCCTTCTAATACTTTTGAGCCGTCTTCATTTTTAGCCCATTTAACAATAGTATGCATGCCGTTGACTACTTGGAATGTCCTGGAGTTATTCTTTACATAGTCCGGTAAGTCTTTAAGAGGGATTTGATCCAGTGGTGTTTGAGTTTCATCCTCATGTTCTTTTACATAATTTTCATAGTCTTTTGCAGTAAGGTCTTCAGGCCAATAAGCTTTCCCGGGCAGATCTTTTTTAGAATCAGGAGCCAAGACTTGTATTATGCGCCTCATTTCCTTACCTGCATTTAGTGACAATTGTAAAGATTTATATTCATTTTCAGGCAGGTTTAAATCCGCATGCATGTCAACAGGAACATTATACCTGAACGGTTTATAGGGCATTAAATCAAGGATTAAAGAAATAAATGCCTGAATAAGACCATTTCTTAGGATAGCTCTTTCTTTTGCCCAATCCATAACCCTTAACCTGTTCATTAGATGCTTCAGCTGTTTGAGCTGCTCTTTAGGGCTTAATCTCTTGAACGGTTCATAAATCAGTATACACCCTTTTTCATCAATAGCGCACAGGCGGCTGCCGTTCTTTGTAATAGGTTTGCCGTTCAAGTATACTTCTGCCTCGGGGATAAGGCTATAATAAGCGCTCATTACGATCTTGCCTTTTTCTAAAACAGTTTCTTCTGTTCCGTCTTCATAGCGGAATATAACAGTCCTGTTCTCCGATATCACATCAAAATGCGTCCCGGCAGTTTCGTAATTGCTGCCGCGGCTGTAATTGTACCCCATCGCGATATGCATCGTACCGCCTACTTTTTCATCATTTAAAAGATTTAGTATCATCTTGCCGTTCATGTCCACGCCTATAGCAAATTCACCGATATGCAGCGTATTTTTCTTCCACTGTTCGGCTTCCTCCTGGCTGAGCTCGCCTTTCTCCAACTGTTCCTGGACTTTTTGTATAGAATCTTTAAATGTTCTCTTTAGCACTTCCGCGGCAACCCCGCCTTCGATCTCATCCAAAATCACGAAGCCGTCCTTTATATGTAGTGTGATTGGTGCATCAGGATAGATGGTCCAGCCCCCCATCACATCCATAGCACTGTTAATAACAAAAATCCCATTTGTTAAATTACTGTATTTCTTCGGGCTAATCATAACTTCCATGCCGGGTGCATTACACGTGCCATTAACTGTCTTTGAAGCATCCACGTCGTCTAAGATCGGCTGCCCGGTAACGTCAAGCTTGAGGCTGTTGCCGTTCTCATCGACAGTTTCTATTATCTTTATTTTTTTTGTCCTGTTCAATAACGCTTTTGTCCATCTGCGGCCGTTTTTATAATCTGCTGTACCGGCCTGTAAAAACGTTTCCAGGTCTATCCCGGGGCCGTCCACTTCGTCTACTTTTCTCATATTTACTATGTAATCACCCAGCTCAAGGTTGATAGCAGGGTCTCCGTAAATCTCTTTCCTGTATGTTCCGTTGCTGGTTGTTTTTGTATCCCAGCCAAACCTGTCTTTATGCAAAGCTATGTGCTTTACAGGCTTGCTTCCCTTTGGACGCAGCGCTATCCTTTCAAGCACTCCCCTTAACTGGTCATCCATAAGTTCAGGTGTATGTTTTACAGGCGACAGCACCAGCATAGGGTTTGCACCTTTCTTTTTTGCTGCATCGTATACGCTCATAGCTATCGTGAAACCGTCTTCACTGCCGAAATTTGCCGATACTAGGACCATGTCGCCTTTTTCTGCATTCGCCAGATTGTCTATAGTAGCTTTAGCTGCTTTTTTTAATTTTTTATCAAAATCAAATATTTTATCAAAAGATGTCGGGACATCAAGGCCTTTAGCTTTATCCCTTATATCAAACATAATATCATAATGTTTTTCACTAGATATTCTTCCTTTATTAGGTGCAGGCAGCAATTGCTCTATAGCTTCCCCTTCTCCTATCATAACAACGGGTTTTGCCCCTATTTTAAGCAAACGGTCATAATAGGCCTTTGCAACAGCCAGGCTTTCGGCATTTGGAGCGGCTAAGATCAGGCATTTTTTGTCTTCTTCTTCATTTGCTTTTATCCATAAGGAAATATGGTCTTCAATTTTCGCTATCATCTCAGGTTCAAGCTCGATTGTAGGAGTAACCGGAAATTTGTTTTCTTGTTCTTTGGATTCTTCCTGCAGGGTAAACAACCCGCCAAGCTTATCCCCGTATTGCAGCATTACCGTGTATAGCTCAGAAAGGAGCTTGCTTAACCGTTCTGCTTCATCTATCTTTCCATTAAATTTTAAGTCATGAACCCTCTTGCCTATTTCGTTCTTAAGCTCAATGGATATTTTAATAGCTTCACCATATTTGCCTGCTATAGCATAGACCCTGGCCTGGTTTATTAATGCTCTGTATTCTTCTTCTGTTTTGGGGCCGGGTTTTTCAGCTTCGGATTTTTTCTTTTCTAATATTTTTATAAGGACATTGATAAATTTCAATGTATCCTCAGGTGAACCGGTAATTCCGGCCCGTAACCCGGTAACTTTTCTTACAGGGTTATCGTTCCCATCCGGGCCCCAGTCATCGCCTATAAAGACCACGTCTTTAGGGTTGATATGCTGGCTGCTGCAGAACGTAATAATGCCGTCGCCCTTGTCTGACGGGCTTACCCATATCCAGGTGTTCCCGGTATTCTTTTCGTGGGTTATAAAGAACGGAATGTTTCCTAATTCATTGACACGCGTATGTATTTCTGAAGCAAGGGCTTCGCTGAACTTGTCAGTCGGAATGCAGAGTGCAGTGAGGAGGGGGCCTTTTAAAAAATCCTTAACGTCTTCTTTTTCATTTAAAAAATTGCTTACGGCATCTTGGAATATCCCTCTTAAGGCGTCCTGCCGGGCCTGGTCAAATACATGTTCAAATACTTTTTCTTCCTTACCGGTCAATTCGTCCCGGCTTATACCTAAACTGCCGTTAGAAAGAAGTATGAGATGAAACGGAGGTTTTTGGTAAAAAGAATCATCGACTTTTTGAGGCGTCTCACGTGCAGTCTGGACTGCGGTTTTGATCAATCTTTTAAGCGTATTAAGATATTCCATCATTTCCTGTGAGGCTGGCTGTTGCGGGTCTACAAGTGTTTTGTCAATATCGAAAATAATCCATTCCGGTGGGTTTCGTTTTATTGATTCAAGGAGTTTGTCAAGCGGCATCGGTTCAGTATTAACTTCGGTTTTTGTGGCAGGTTTGGATTTTTCCGGTTTGCCGCTAAAGAATCCCCAAATGCTCTGCCAGAATGCTATCTTAAAAGGCCTTAGCGAAAATATGTTTGATTTTTCAGCATATTTTATGCCGGAAGTATATTCTGAACTTGAATAGTCCTGCTTATTTTTTAAGGCAGCCAGAGATGTTTTGTCAGTAGTTTTATCCGTAGTTACAGGTCGCGCCTGCAAAACAGCGATATTATCTCCACTTACGGCAAATTCAATGTCAAGCGGATAGCCAAAATATTCCTCTAAGGCAACAGCTATAGCGGTCAATTTCTTTACCTGGTCTTTCGTCAGGCATCGTTTATTTCTTTCTTTCTGGCCAACCGGGAGTTCTTCAGTGCCGGCACTGCCTTTTTTGCTGACAACTTTTACCCTTTTACTTCCTGTAAACGGGAATTCCAGTTCTTCGCCGTCACTTTTGCGGGATACGTACATGTCTGCCTGCACTGACCCGGATACAACTGGTTCTCCTAATCCATACGAAGCATTAATAACTACCTCATCCCTGCCATTAGCTGGATTTACAGTAAATATTACCCCTGCTGAGTTGGCATCTGCCATTTTTTGCACCAGAACTGCGGGTTTGACTTCTACTTGAGGAATACCTTGTTCCAGTCTGTATTCTATCCCTCTTGGAAGCCAGAACGACATCCAGTTTTCTTTTATTTTATCAAGCAGTTCTTCTTTGTTCACGTAAAGATAAGTCTCTGCAGCACCGGCAAAAGCTGCTTTCTGAGTATCCTCCTGCACTGCCGACGACCGTACGGCTAAATATTCATTTCCCATCCCGTGATCATTAAGGACATCTAAAATCAATTTTCCAAGTGCGCTATTTTCCGTTAATGTTCCGCGGCTTATTAACGCCCGGATTTTTTCAGAATATTCTTTAATTGCTCTCTGTTTTCCATTAAAAACTTTAAAAAGTATGGACGGATTACTCAATTTGCCGTCAAGCTCATTTGTCAACTTTCTAAACTCATTTTCAAGCCCGTTTTCCTTTAAAAATGTGCCAAAAGCGTCCGTTGCAACGGCCAGGCCATCCGGTACATAGCCGCCTTTTTCCCGGATTATTTTTAATATTTCTCCGAGTTTTGCTGATTTCCCTCCTACAATACCTGTAAAATCATCATCGATCTCGCCTAAAGAAAACACAGGCCTATTTACCCGGCTTAATTTTTGGTTTTTGGTTATAGATAATTTTCTCTCTTTTTCTAAGAGTTTTTTGTATAGAAGAGACGCAGCCTGATCTTTTGTGGCAGCCCTCAGCAGCCGGCGTATTTTAGGTAAATCATCTTCTGTCAGGTCCTTTTGGATTAATTCGTCCGTTTCTTTTATCCATTTTGTATCGGTCTCTTTAAATCTGTTTTTAGCATTACTTTTTAAAGCTTCTATTCTTGTTCCAAAATCTGCTAATGCCTTATTATCAATTGATAAAGTAGCGGCTAAACCCGCAGTATAATCATTTTGTTCTTTTAGGTCAGAGAGCAATTTTTCAGCTTTACCCCTATCTTTAATGTGCTCAAGTTCCTGGCTTGACCTTTCAAACATAGTTTCAAACTCTTCTAAGGCGCTGTCAAAAAACATTTCCCGGAATGTTTTTATTCTATTTACTGTTTCTTTTGGGAATGTCTGTTTTTCTAACTCCTTTAAAATACTAATTATTTCAGCCCCTTTATTGTCTGTTTTAAGCGCAGGGTTTTGCAATGCTTGAATAACTATGAATTCCGCAGCATCTGAAATGGCCTGTATATTTTCCGGTTTTATATTTTTAATAAACCATTTTTTTATGTCTTTTGGATTTGCTTTTCCGTTTTCCAGATTAATTATCAATTCATAGGCTTCATTTAATAACTCCTGGCTGTCTTCGCTAAACACTAAGACTAACCCTTCTTTACCGTTTACTATAACAATAGCGCCTTCTTTGACGGGCCTATTGACGGATACAACTTCGTTGCTAACCCACAACCCGTGAGAATCTTTTTTTGCAGGCCCTGCAGCTTCAATAAACGGGACAGTTAACTCTTCTTTGCCTTCTTTATGCTGCCAATCGGCTCCTGCCATTATTACGGCAGGTATCCCGAATTCCCGCGTTGTAATGCCTGCATGGCTCAGTATCCCGCCGCCTGTTGTAACTACAGCCTTTGCGGATTTTATCGCACCTAAATCATCCGGCGTTGTAAAGGGAACAACAAATATCCTGTTCTTTCTATCCTTTTTTTTGCCTTGTTCGTTATATTTCTTATTGAACGTAACCCGGCCGGTAACCCAGGCATCTTTTCCTGCTGAGGCAGCTATGCCTTTTATAGTTTTTGCACCCTGTTCTTTTCCTTTTGGAGGAGAACGAAGCAGCTTTTGAGCAAAAACCTTTTGCGGTTTGCTCGCAGGTTCAGCCGGGGTTACACTAAAACCTTCTTTATTTAATATTCTTATGGTTTGTTCAAGATTAAGAACTTCCGGTTGGCCGCTTGCCTTTTTTAATGAGCTTACAGCGTATAATAACCTGCCTGTACCCGGATCTCTCAACCCGTCTATTATCACCCAGTCCCCGGATTCTATTTTAACCTGGCCGCATACAACTGCCAGCCTTCCGGCATAACCAGTAACCCTATAGTTTAATAATTCGTTCGGCAATGAACCTATGCTTAACGCCGTTTGCAGCGCTTTATCTTCCTCGTTAAGTACAGTCCGGATTATCGTTGAAACAGGGTCATAATTGGGATTTTTTTCAGGCACGCCTCTGCCGTTAAGTTTTAATTCGCCTCTAGCCAATGCTTCTTGCACGGCATTAGTGTAATATTTGTCAATAACTCTTTGTCCAAAATATATACTTTCAGGAATTAAAGGAAGACCCCACTTTCCGAGCGATGAATTCAGCGTTCTTCGAAGTTCATCTCTTTTGCCGGAATCTTGCTTGTATTTTTTATAACGTTCATATAAAGAAGCACGCATAAAAAATGCAGGATTTCCTTCAGCAAGATAAATACCGGCCATATCTTCTATAAGTTCTTTTACCGCGGCTATCGCTTTCTTATACACCGTTGTCTTTTTGTTGCTAAGAGCAAAATAAATACCGAACAAATCTTCTCCAAATTCTCTTACCTTGGCTATCGCTTTCTTACCCTTCATTGTTTTTTCATCAAGAAAGACTTCCTGGAAGATATCTTGAAATGCAAAATCTAAATTACCAGTAAAATGAAAAGCTTTCAAAGCTATTGTCAGTGCATCTTCAAGCTGTTCGGTTCCAATTGCGCCGTGGTCTTTATCTAAAATAGCTTCAAACATATAACATCTACGGTCCCTATCCAATGCCGCCTCTTCATTAATGCCTGTCTTGATTTTAACATCGAGCCCAAGCCCTTTTAAAACAGAAGCTAAATAATAGCGCCTTAATTCATTACTCGCATCGGTCCCGCCTTCAAAATAACGGATTCGCAGGAAACCGCCTTCATCAGGTGCATTTAAGTCACAGGATAACTCTATCCTGTGACTTCCCAATTTTAAACTCCAGAAAATGTAATTATCTATTACTACAAAATTCTCATAAGCATAACCTGAGATACCCTTTAAGACTCTTTCAAATGACTTATTTAATATCCTATTACTACCATCAGTTAAAGGAGTTTCACCCAAATCAGCTATAAAGATCTTATGACCACTTATCGCTATTTCTGTATTGACAGAAGCGTTTTGTAAGGCTTTATTAACTGCTTCCGTACCTTTTTGATGGATAAAATTTATAAACGAATGGACGCTTTGCAGGTTTGTATCAAGCCTTGAAACACTTTGCCGTAATTTTGCGGGAAGTTTATCGTTTGGAGATAAAGATTCCCATTCTTTCTCAAGAGATTCTCTTAATTCGTCAAAACTTGCCCTTGTTTTTTTTGAACCTTTTGGGTCTAATTCTTCAAAAGACTCAAGCATGTTTTCTGTATGGCTAAGGATTCTTTGGGCAACTGCTTTTGTCATAGCGCCATTAATTAGTTCCAGTGCTGCAAAATTAGAGGCTATCAACCTGTCCTGGAAGTTTCTATATTTATTTCTTAGTTCAGTTTGTTTCTCGCGATCTACATATAAAGATTGAACACTTATCACTTCTTCTAAAGGTTTTATATCTATGAAATATTCAGTTTGCGGCACACCTGCAACATGGCTTAATAGGTCTTCCTGTTCAGTTGCTATTTCAAGAGGCGCTGCTGGCACCTGTCCGATAAGCCTGGGGATTATTCTGTCTTTAATAAGTGCAAATATTTCTTCTGGAGGGCTACTGGGTTGTATTTTGACGAGATCAGGGTGCATTTCTCCAAAAGTAACAACTCTTCCTTCCAATTTAGGAAATTTCAATAAAATATTGTTTCTAATGCCTTCATCTGCCACTATGAAAATATCCGAATCTTCAAGGTTTCTGTCAAAAGGCTTTGAGTGAAAGGAAGCAATGAGGGATTCGTCTATATCGGAATTTACTAAAAGGGATTTTGCATAGGGATCAAGAGACCTGTGTTCATTATCGTCTATGCCCGGTACAAACACATCCGCATCCAAGCCGGCAGATTCTACGGTTACGTTTACTTTATTAAGTTTTTTTATACCGTCTTTTAAAAGGATATCAGCTATAGCGCTTCTCATCATATTTTGGGAACATACAAAACAGACCTTTACCTGGTCATCTTTTGAAATCCGCTTTGTTATGCTGTCAATAAGCTCCTGGCGCTTTTTAGCTTTTAATGCCTTATCTTCCGCGCTCTCCGGCACCGTTGAAATGCCTATCGCGCTTAAAAGGTCAGCTGCGACCGGTTTATAAAAAGGTTTGCCTGACAATCTAATCAACTCATAATAAAGGTTAATATTAAGGTTTTCATCCTTGCAGAATCTCTCTATCTCATCATCGGAAAGCTCGTTGTTATAAGCCGGGTTATATTCAGGATCTTTCTGAATAAACATTCTAACTAGTTTGATTGTATAAATAGATTTATTATAATCTTTTTCTTCCAAACCTTTCAGGTATGCTTTTAAAAGGGCAGGCCTGTCCTTTATGGTCTCAGGTTGCGCCGCGAGATAACCGGCATATAGGCCTTTTATTATCTCGATGCAGTCGTCTACATCGTCATCATTTACAGGATGGTTATCAGCCCTTATAAGGTTTTTCTTCATGTCTTCTCTTTTGCTTTCGAGCAGATGTACAATTTCAGTAATTCCTGCAGACCTTGATTCAGCCATGATCTTTCTTGCGCCCGGTGTAAGGAATTTATTAGGATTTTTTTGCAGCCAGCCCTTATAGACCAGATCAGTAAGCCCGTCTGAATCTTGCCAAGAATATTTTGGATTTAAAAGAGCTTGTACTCTGGCCCGTACTCCGGACTCAACGTCTAAGCTTCTGTCATAAAATAAAAGGTTAGGGTCATGGACCCAGTTCCGGTAAATCCTTTCAAGGTCAAAGGTGGCGGCAAAAATGTCGGCATCGCGCAAAAATTGTGCTTCCGGCAATGTTTTATAAAATTTATTATTTTGTGAAACGGATTTGTCATGGAACCTGATAATTGATACGATCTGAACGATATCTTCCCGGCTAAGAGTAGCATCTTTTTTAAGGATGGCACTCGCGCACAGTGATGAATTTTTATAATGGTCTCCGCGAAGTACTATTGTGGATATGTCGTGAAGGATAACTCCGTATATTAATCTTTTAAAATTAATATTTTTAATAGTAGCTTTGATTTTGTCTTCCGGGGTATTCTCAAGAATTTGAACGATGTAGCCAAGCACCGTTAAAATATGCATAACAGCATGGTCTTCATTTATGCTTCTGTTTGTATAATAGCGCTTAAAAAGATGCACCGGGTACCATTTTAGCATTGCAGCTAGGCAGGCATCCCAAATGGGGATAATGTTTAAATCCGGGTCTAATTTTTTTAATCTTTTGTCATACTCTTCTATCCTAGAATCAATCGTTTCCTTGGCTGCTGCTATTACCGTGTCATCTTTTGCGAGATCGTTTAGCGCGGTATTGTTTGGTTTTTCATTTACAATATTGTTAAACAGAATGTTTTCGTTATTTCTTTTCTCTTTAGTGCTTTTATCCCCGCTTGTGAAATATTCTTTTGATAACTCGAATAATTCTTGGTCGCTCAGGTCTTTTTCTTTTATGGCCATAACGGCATTTCTTACTTTGATTTGATCTAAGATAGTTTTGTTCGTAAGGAAATGGCTTAACAGGTCAAACGAAATGAGGATCCTTAACCAGTATTCATTGCTTGAATGAAGCGTGTCTGCGCTCTTTTTATGCTTTAATATTAGTCTTTGAACGGTTTCTGGATATTGGGCTAATACTTCTTTTTCTATGCCGTCAATTGTTTCTGTATCTTTTAAGGCAGGGTCATCTTCAATGTCAGCTATCAACCCGTCACCGGTAATAATATTGATATCCGAGGCAAATTTTGCAGTTATTCTTATAAAATCATGTATGTTGCCCAAAGCCGCTTTTAAAGTTGCATTTGTCAGTTTAGTAGTGTTTATCAGTGCATCAAGCGCTCCTTTATAAGCGCCTGGAACAAAGTTATTCAGCTCAGCTTGAACATATTTAATATGATTTTTATCTTCGTTTTCTGCCAATTTTATCCGGGTCCCATTTTCAAAAGATATTGTTTCTAAAGCAGGATCAAACACTACCTTAACCCCTATACTCTTTTCTATTTCTTCAACTAATTTTACCCTGTCCGTGATTTTTGCTTCTCTTAATGTCTTATTTACTGAATTTAGCACAAGTTCAAATAACTTTTGGGAAGATAATTGAGATGCGAGGCCAAGAGCCAGTTTTGAGTTCTGAGTTACAAGTTTTGAGTATTGAGTTATTGAAAGGTCTTTTTCTGAACTCTGAACTAAGAACTCTGAACTGTAGTTTTTCGCTTGTTCTTTTGCGAGTTCTTCATAAATTCTAGTTGAAAATTTAGTGTCTTTTGTGATATTGGGAGTTATTGCAAGGTAAGATATCCCACGTTCTTTTAGTATTTTTTTAAGCCCGTCTGTATGAAAACCTCCGGTGACCATAACCACGATTTCGGAGTCTTTCAGTAGGTCTGCAATTGAATTCTTAGCCTTTGCTCCAGAGTTCGCTGTCTTTTCTATATTTGCCTTGCGGTCTACCATGTTTAAAACTTCAGCGAAATACTTCCTTGCTTTAGTAAAATCCTTGGCAGAAACCGCAGCTTTTCCTTTACTAATACATTTGTTGATCTTGTCTTCAATAGGAGCTATTTCTGTTATGTTCTTAATAAAAAACTCGTTCCTATTACAGTTAGTTTTGTAAAATTCATCAAGCAGAGTAAAATCCTCTGAAAGGTCCAGTATCCGGTTCTTATAAGCATATTTACCCCAGATGGCCTTAAACTTATCGAACCTCAGGATAAAGTATTCGTAGTCTTCCGCTGATAAGGTGTTTGAGAGGTAATCCTTAAAATAAACAAAAAAATCAGATAAGAACGACACTTCAAGTTCGCTGATGTTGTTGGATAAAGCCAGCCTTATATCTTCGGTTATTCTTTTTTCTTCATCAATGAGGGCAAAGGTGTTGATCTGGCGGCTTTGCTTGGTATACTCAAAGAATTTGCAAAGCTCCGGGAACTGAAGGGCCAGCGGTTTAGCCGGCCCGTCTGCCAGCTGTGCGAGATAAATATACAATTCATTGGGTTTTGAGAAATTCTCTGTTTTTGAAAGAAGCGAACTGTAAACGTTGTAGGGCAACTTTGATTTGAGCGCCTGCAGGAACAACTGCATTTGAGCGGTTATCTTTTTATATTTGAGTTCCTTTGCCAGGCCTAAGAGCCTGATATAATTTTCTATATTAGGGTAGTTATCCATGCTTATGTTTAGGATACTGTTGAATTTATCTGGAGATCTGTTTATCGTATGGACATATTTGGCAAGTGTTGAATAGTATTTCTGGCTGGATATAGTTCCGTCTTTGTGCTTTTGAACGATGCTGTTAAAATCTTTATTTTTTGAACTTAAGTACCTGGCCCTCATGTACTGCAAATCACGATCGAGTTCTTTAGTTTTATTCTTAAAATACTCTTGTTTTTCAATGATTTTTCCAAGTCTTACCAGGTTTTCCTTGTGGCTCTTTTCATCATCCATACCTTTAAGCAGGTTAGGCTTGTTAGCCTTAACGGAATAATATTCACTGCCGGTAAGTTTACCTTGATCAAGGAGGTTTTCTAATATCTCCTTCTTGAGGTCTTTGTTTTGGATGTTGGAAAGCCAGGAAGTGTCTACATCCCCATAGGCACCTTCCACATGTACTTTACTAAGGTTATATTTTTTGTCTAAAGCAGATAGGATCTTGCTGATATTCCTTTGAACTTCAGGATTGCAGTGCAGGTCTTGTATGTTAATAACCAGCGGATAACGTGTAGCAGACAGCGTAGCCATAGGTTCAATTTCTTTACCATCAATTCTATCCGCTTCACGCTCTACGCTATGCGCTATATAAGAGTCCGTTATCTTTCCGTATTCCTGGGGTATTATAAAGTCTTCAAAATCCTGGGAAGGTTGTTTTACTGGGGGGGTCAATGATGCATGCAATACATCCCCGAATACAAAAGAAACGAGGAAACAAATTAAAGTAAATAATGATATAAATTTTTTCAACATAATTTCCTATAAACCAATAAAAAAACCCAATTCCTGGTTGGACGGAATTGGGCTGTACTACCTATAGAAATTATTAATCTCCCATGGCAGATTGCTCTTTGACAATGAAACTAAAAATAATAATATGAAAAAGGAAAAAAGCGAGTTTATCCCTATCAGCAACTTTAAGTAAAACAAATACCTATCAAATGTTTTTTCGTATGATGTGTCGGACAGGGTTTTATCGTTTTCTAAATTCTTATTGAATTTGCAAGTATATTTTATTCCATTTCCGGTAGATGACATCAGGCAAAGGTTGTCTTTATCAGTTGTATCCTTTTGTTTGTTACTTAAAGGCCCCTTAAACTCAGGAAATAAAGGTACACCTTTCCTAAGCAGGGTATTCATTACGGTAAAAGGGGCTTGAACTGTTGAGGTTTCTTCAAGGCCGGGGGTCGCGATGCACGGAGCTGAAGTAATTAATTGTCTGTCAATTGCAAATAACGCAACAGAGTTATTGAACAGAAAACAAAAGATTAAACAAATTAGAAGCGCTTTCTTTTTCATATATATATTATTATTACCTTTATAAAATTATAATGTACAAGTGTAAATAAGTCAAGTAAAAGGTGTAAAATAATTGCAAATTTAGACCGTTTACAAAGTCATTAGCGGTTAATAGGAAACTATAGATAGATTCTTTATGGGATGAGGGTTATGAAAAAAACTTCTGGATTAGCACTGTAAAGAACTTGAAATTGTTGGTGAGTATCAAAAATCCTATCGCAATAAGGATCAGGCCTGAAATAACCTCGATTATCCTGAAATACCTTTTTATCGCAGTAAAAAATTGCAGGGTTTTGTTTATAAAGACAGCTGTTATCAAAAACGGGATGCCAAGGCCTATCGAATATATTGTTAAGAGCATCATTCCCTGGTTTAACGTATTTTGAGTGGACGCAAGAATAAGTATTGAAGAAAGTATAGGGCCGATACAAGGTGTCCAGCCTATGGCAAAAGCTATCCCTATAAAAAAAGCACCCAGGTATCCTAAAGAAAACCGTTTCATTTCCATCCGTTTCTCATAATAAAGCATATTCAGTTTAAGTATACCCATGATATGAAACCCGAAAATAATAATTATTATCCCGCCGGCCCATTGGATAATTTTTTTATTAGTACCTATCAAGTTGCCTAAATAAGTCGCAGAAGCGCCAAGCAGTATGAAGATAAAGCTAAATCCGAGCACGAAGAATAAAGCGTTAAGGAAGGTATTTCTTAAGGATACGTTCCCGCTTTTCAGCTCATCCAGCGATGCTCCGGTTATGAACGTTATGTATGCCGGTATCATAGGAAGGATGCAGGGGCTGACAAAACTGGCTACCCCTGCCAGAAAGCTCGCTATTACAGGAAAGTTATTGAGGTTATCCATTCTTTAAAGCCTTTGTCATAGTGTTTATTAAATTCTGGCTGTCGCTGTACCCGATTATCTTTTCGATCACATCGCCGTTCTTGTTAAGGAAGATTATAGTAGGAAGGCCTGTTATCCCGTATTTGCCTGACACCTCGGGGAATTTGTCGGTATCTATCTTCACGTTAATAAAATCCTTAGAAGCGTTGACCACATTTATGTTTGTGTATACGTCTTTATCGAGTTTCTTGCACCAGGTACACCAAGGAGCCATAAAATCAACCATCAAAGGTCTGTTTGTTTCGTTTGCCAGTTTAAGGCCTTGAGAAATGTCATAAACCCAGCTTATACCTTCTTTTTGCGTATTTTCTGCGGCATTTTCAGGCTCTGTAAGGGGAGGGTTTGTTTTAGCGCAGGCGCTTAAAACGAACAAGGTTAGAATAACGCTGAACAATATTTTTGTCTTAAACATTTTGCCTCCAAGTTTTAGCGTTGAGCGGACAAAAAACAGGGATAAGGGGTAAGTTTTAAATCTTATCCCTTACACCTTACCCCTGGAGATATATCCGCTAAACGCTATTTATTTTAAACATCGCATCAATGCACTTTTTTGCCTTTTCTCTTGTTTCCTTCGGGACTTCTATCTTATATTTCATGTCTTCTAAAGCCCAGAGGAGTTTTTCCAGGCTGTTCTTCTTCATGTTTGGGCATACCGCCAGGTCTGTCGCAGGGTAAAATGATTTACCGGGATTTTCTTTTTTCATGCGGTATATAATACCTGTTTCGGTACCTATAATGAATTCAGTTTTTTTAGATTCTCTGACATAGTTGCACATGCCTGAGGTAGATAAAACCACATCCGCAATTTTGACCACGTCCGGCGGGCATTCAGGATGAACTATGACCTCGGCTTTAGGGTGCTCTTTTTTTGCTTTTAAAACGTATTCTTCAATAATATTTATATGTATCGGGCAGTACCCTTCCCAAAGAATGAACTCTTTGTCCACCTGGGTTGAGACATAATGCCCCAGGTTTTTGTCCGGTACAAAAATAATTTTGTTTGAATCAATAGACTTTGCTATCTTTACCGCATTTGACGATGTACAGCACACGTCGCTTTCTGCTTTAACTTCCGCTGTTGTGTTTATGTAACACACAACCGGCACACCCGGATAATCCTTTTTCATTGCTTTAAGTTTATCTGCGGTTACCATGTTCGCCATAGGGCAGCCCGAGGTTATTTCCGGCAAAAGAACGGTTTTGTCCGGGCAGAGGATCGAGGCGGTCTCAGCCATGAAATGGACCCCGCAAAACACTATGACGTCTTTCTTGGAGTCCCTTGCTTTCTGGCTCAGGTCAAGAGAATCACCTAAAAAATCGGCTATATCCTGTAACTCGCCGGGCTGGTAGTTATGCACGAGTATGACAGCATTTCTTTTTTCTTTAAGTTCTACAATTTTTTCAATTATTTTATCTGGCATTTGTTTTCGTTTTATGCAAAAACTTGTTATTTTAATATTGAGATTTTACCGGTTTTCTTTTCGCCTCCGGAATTGGTTATAAGATAAACATAGACACCGCTTGAAACCTTGTTGCCGCTTTTGTTCTTACCATCCCATTCCAAAGTCCCGCTGCCGTTTACTTCATTTGCTTCATAAACAAGCTCTCCGGAGATATTGAATATGCTTATTTTAGCATTATTTGTCAGGTTTGCAAAGACAACTCCGCCGGTTCTGTCGTGGTTTGTCCCGGAACCGGGTTTGTACGGGTTAGGATAAATAATTACATTATTCAGATTATTTTGAGCAGTTGAGTTAACTGCAGGCGGGGCATTGCCTACCCAAAAGTGGTATGTGTAATAAACAGCATCCTGTTCGCCGTTTTCATTTAATGCTTTTATTTCAATTATGTGCTCGCCGTCTGCCAAAGGTGATGATACTTGATAAGTAAAATCTTCGCTTGTGCTGTCAAATGCTCCGTCAACCGGTGTTGCAAGTGTCCAGGTGCTTTTATTAACGCTCGAATACCTGCCCCAAATGCCCGTAATGTTTCCGCCGGTCGAGGTTATTTTTCCACTGATAACAGGCTGCCGTTCCTGTGTAATTGAGGACGGCCCCTTGATAGAACTTAATCCTTGAGTTGCACTCGATTCTATGTTGTATGGGAAACCGCTGACTTTAACGCTGCCCATAACGGTGTTCCGGAACATATATTGCCGTGGCTATCGACACAGAAAGAATTTTCCATGCTGCTGGACAACACTACATCAACATACTTTACCCAGGCGGCATTTCCTACCCCTGCTTTATTCATAAGTTCGCTTATAGTAATGCTTTTTGTTTCTAACCCCGTTTTAGGATTGTAAGCAGGGGAATCCTCGGGTTCGTCATATCTAAATACACATACATTTGTGCTTTCGTGGTAATATCCGTTTTCATCCTTGAAAGTCACATATAACCCGACATAGCGGTCCAAATCCGCCAAGGCCTTTGCCCCGCCGCCGCATCCGTCAAAGGAGAACTCTATTTTTGACAGGTTTTCAATTGGGACGTTCTCCTGTGAAACTGAAAAATCAGTAACTTCTACATAATCAGGCGTTGCCCCGGCATAGCCGCTGTGAAAGTAACTCCCCGTGAAATTCATGCCGCAGTCAACAAACGGATTTTGTTCAACAGAAGTAGAGCCGTTTGAATATATCGTTGTCCGTTCTCCTTCCATACCCCTATCGCCTATGTTCAAATTAAATTCATAGACAAATTCTTCTTTGTGAACATCTGCGGCATGGATTGTTATGGAATGGTTTCCCTGCGGTAAAAGACTGAAATCATAACTGTCGATTACAAAGTCATCATAACCTGCGGTTGTACCATAGGGAGAGACCCTGTAAGTTATCCATCCGGTTGTTTCGCCGCTTGATGCCTTTGCGTTATTTGTAGAAGTTTCATCATTCCGCCCGCCGTATATAAACGACGCTATCTTGCTTGCTGCTTCTGTCCCATCAAGGAATATTTCCGCTTTGTCCAGGTCAAGCCCCGTGCTTGAGTTAATTCTTAATTTTATAGGTATAGGGCTATGTGCCTGCGATTTTGTAATTGCACCTTTAGGGCTTAAAATCGTTGCCTTAAAGTTGCTTGTTTCGTGAGAAACATATTGCAGAGGATTGTCCTTTTCTGTTGAAGCTTCAAGAGGGCGGCAGCCCAGATGACAGTGTGCGCCGACTCCGCCGGATGTGCCTACGGGAGCTATCGCCTCGCCGGCAGAAACAGTGCTTTGCGTTGTTATCTTGTTGCCTGACGAATCCAACAAATAGCTCCCGGAAGAGTCTTTTACCCAGCGATTATTGTAAGTAGATAAAACTTTTTGAATTTTACTTCCAGAATATAAAATAATAACAGTTGATTCGATAGATTCATTAGTATCTTGTCTTTCTAAAACGACGGCTTGTAGTTTCCAATTTCCTGATGTCTTCGGCAGAGGATGGTCATCCTTCACTCCATTAAAAATATGCAAATATGTCCAATAGCCGGTTGTTCCAATCATACCAATATAAAATCCGCCTCCATTATCATCCCATTCAATCTTCTTTATTGCCCCACTTTCTACTGTTTTTATGCTTTCACCTTCACTGCCGGCATAATCTATCCCATAATGAAACCAAGAATTGGCAACATTTCTCGGACCGTAATCCGATATTATTTCCCAATTTCCAGGTGAGTCTAAATTCTGACCAAAAAGGTTTATCGAAATAAAGAGGAGTAATATTATTTTTTTAATCATTATTTTTCAATATATATCGTCAAATCAATGTTTGTAACAGGAGTATCGGTCATAGGGGTATCTGCTTTAACTTGTCCTGTATTTGAAACGCTATAAATAGAGTATTCTTTATCTGCTTTCCAGTATTTTCCGTTGTTAAGATTATAAAAATATGTTAAGGTGGGTTGACCCGCAACTCTAAGTGCAAGATATTTCCCATTTGGGGACATTACAGGCTCAGAACCCCAGGGCACATTTAAAAGCAAATCGCCTTTTTTATTATATA